>JAGLWX010000196.1 GCA_023133185.1 Fidelibacterota bacterium | reverse complement strand
ATCATCTTAAAATACAAAATATTGTGCTATAAGGGATTCCTAATTTCGGGGGAACTTTTGGTATCCTTCTTATTTAAATTTATCCAGCGCATCTTCCGCAAGATTTCCGGATACCGAAATGATGTAATTATGCACATCCAGATATTTATTTGCAACTCGCTGTACATCTTCCATTGTTACCGCCATGATTCGTTCACGTTTCTTGTCAAAATAATCCAGCGGTCTGTGTTTTTGCAATTGGTTAAATACGATATGGGCAACATCATCCGGTGTACGCGTTGCTAATGGCAAGAGTGCTATCCTGCGAGATTTGGCTTTATTCAATTCTTCGCTTGTAACCCCTTCTTTCTGAACCTTCTCAATTTCGTTAAAAATACCATGGATCATTTTGGAAAGATTCTTTTTATCCAGTTTTGTCCGGATATTCCAATAACCGCCCTGATCCCGAATCCATAAGTTACTTTCGATTCCATAACTCAAGCCCTGTTTGTCACGAAGTTCCACGCCCATTCTGGACGTTAATGAACTCCCGCAAAGGATGTTTTCAAGAATCCGGATGGCGTCAAGGTCGGGATTGTCCGACATGATCCCGCCCTCGTTGGGATTAAAAGCAATATCGACACGACATTGTTTATACTCCGGGTTTGGAAAAACATAAACTGTTTTTCCTTTTATGAGTTTGATTCTGGTAAAAGGCAAAAATTCATCACCCGATATTTTATCCCACTGACCTAATGTTTTGTTTAGTTTCTCCCGGATCCACTGCTTGTCAAAATCTCCGACCGCAACCAATTTCATACGTTCGGGACTATAATATTTCTCATGAAATTCTATGAGGTCTGCCCGGGTCAAATTCTCAAATACCTCCACATTTCCCGCATAAGGTAAAGAATATTGATGTCCCTCAAAGACATCTTCAAACATAGCGTAAAAAGCCTGCATGGTTTCCGTCTTCTTGAAATTCTCAGCATTTGAAATAAACCGTGGTCGCAGCTTTTCGATCTGATCCTCAGGGAATGACGGATTAGCAATAGCATCATAAGTAAAATTCAACATTTTGTCCACATCTTTTACCAGAGAGTAGCCCTGAAAAATGATCTTGTCCCAACTCTGGCTAACATCAAACTGGTAAGGGGTAAAAGATATTTCCTCAAGCAGCTCATCATAAGTTCGGGTTAGAGTGCCGCGGGTAAGCATTGCTTTGGTAAAACCGCGGACACCCGTCCTTTCAGCATTTTCAGGAATTCGACCTGTTTCAATAAACGCCATTACATAGACCGTGGGAAAAGTATGATCTTCATAAATATAGAGCGGTACACCATTATCTAAAATTAGGGAATCAATTAACGGCGCAATCGGGTCAGGCGCTAAAATATCACTTAATGTAGGCTTGTATAGCATGCGAACATCTTCTTTTCCTAAACCGAATAATTTGGTAAAAAATCCTTTTTTAACTTTCTCGCCTGTTTCCAAATCAATCTCCGCGTCCGTCTCCGGCTCAGCTTCAGCCTCAATCTTAGTCGATACCTTCCCGGACGACGTAGTATCAGGAGAAGAATAGCATATAACCATATTTTCAGGAACCAAATATTTTTTCGTTACCCGCATAATGTCCTCTTTCGTAACAGCGGTAACCAATTCATTCCAGCGGTTAATATTACGCCAGCCCACGTAATTTTCATACAAACCGATCTTGCCGCCTACTTTGCTTATATATTGATCTCCCGTCAGCTCGGTAAAGTTGATCTTATTCTTTAGCTTCTGAAGATCATATTCGATGACCGGGTAGTTTGCCAGACTATCGATCTCTTCCCAAATGATTTTTTCAACTTCATTGATCTCTTTTCCGGGCAATAGCTTTGCCGAAATTGAAAAAGTCCCCGGGTCTTTTCTAAAACCCAGTCCACCCGCGGAAGAGGAACAGAGTTTTTCCTGCCGAACCAATCTCTTTTTTAAACGCGAAGTGGCGCTTTTTGAACACAGGATTCTTCCCGCCACGTATAAAGCCGCACCGCCTTCATCGAACCGCTTGGGCGCCGAAAAATGCATCGATATCTGCTCGTTCAAGATATCCGGGTGCTTGAATTCCAGAATTTTTTTGCCGACCTGTTCAACTCTTAGAAATTCCTGCAATTCTACGTCGGAACCGCGAGGGATTTTTCCAAAATATTTTTTAACCTTTTTTAATATCTCGACAGATTCAAAATCACCGACAAGCACCAGCGTAGCGTTGTTCGGCGTATAATGGCTTTTATAATAGGCATACGCCTCATCGCGCGTAATACTCTGTATGTCATGCATCCATCCGATCACCGGATTTTGATAGGGATGACTTTTATATATTAATGTATTGAGTTCTTCGCGCAACTTGCCAGCGGCGCTATTGTCGGTTCGCTGCTTTCTTTCCTCCGAAATAACACCAATTTCCGATTTGAATTCCTCAGGATCAAATTTGCATTTATGCATTCTTTCGGACTCGATGTCAAAAGCCAGTTCAATTTTATTTTTCGGCAACAGCTCATAATAAACGGTTATATCATTGGATGTAAAAGCATTGAACACCCCGCCATTTGCGGAAATTAGTTCGGCAATCGTTCCTTTGGGAAAGCGTTTGGTGCCCTTAAACATCATATGTTCAACAATATGAGAAATACCGGTTTGTCCGTAGGTTTCATACTTGGAGCCAATATTATAGGTCAACCGCGAATAAATAATAGGCGATGTATGCATTTCATAAGTGATGACTCTTAACCCATTATCCAGAGTGAATTCTTTAACGTTGTCGTCGTCGATACCGTACAACGGAAGTATCGAGAACAGGTAAGACAAAACAACATAGAGATACAGTTTAAAACTCTTCGTATTCATACTGATTCTTTCCATCTTTTTTATAATTATCCTTGCTTTAAAAAATATTTTTGAAATATATAATCCGTTTGTATAATATTCAAGATTTTATTACATTTGCCGGATTATTGATTGAGAAAGGAGATTACCCGAATGGAAAATGTAATCGAATGCGTAAATCTAACGCATAGCTACGGCAACAAGTTGATCTATAAGGATTTGAATTTTACCGTCCAGAAGGGTAAAATATTCGGTATCCTTGGGAAAAACGGCATGGGAAAAACCACAACCATCAATATCCTGATGGGATTTCTCAGACCGACCAGTGGAAAATGTATCATTTTGGGAGAGGAATCTCACAATCTTTCTCCTCAAACCCGTGCCAGAATTGGGCTGCTTCATGAAGGTCATGTATGCTATGAATTCATGACTGTATCTCAGGTAGAAAAGTTTTACAGCCAATTCTTTCCCAACTGGAAGAAAGAACTATATTACGGTCTTATCGATAGGCTTAACGTCACTTATGACCATAAAATTGCCCGGATGTCCTGCGGTCAACGGTCACAGGTAGTTCTTGGATTGATAATGGCTCAAGACCCGGAATTGATGATCCTGGATGACTACTCCATGGGATTGGACGCCGGATACCGTATGCTGTTTATTGATTATTTGATCGACTATGTTCGTGGAAACAATAAAACTGTTTTTATGACGTCACACATTATCCAGGACCTGGAAAAAATTATTGACGACGCAATCATCATGGGGTATCAGAAGATATTGTTGCAAATGCCGATCAGTCAATTTTTAGGTTCGTTTCACCGGTATCATTTTAAGGTTGACGGGCAGTTGCCCTCTTTCGGCATCGACGAACTTGTATCCAACTATGAAAATATAAAGAATAATTATACACTTTATTCATTTAAGTCTCCGGAGGAAGTTAAAGGGTATCTTAATAAGAAAGGCGTTTCCTTTACTGAATTCGGCGAAGCTTCGATGACATTAGAGCAGGCATTTATCGGTTTGACCGGCAAATATTAAGAAGGGGAATTAATATGTATAAAGCGATTTTATATAAAGAATGGTTGAAGATCCGTTGGATGGTTCTTGGATACCTGATTATTCTGATAGGATTTTTAACATATATTGGTCTGGATACTCGCTACTGGTTTGAAATGAATGACCCTATTCAGGTCTGGCTGGTGGTTATTCAACGAAAAATCCTCTATTATACCGCGATTAAATATATCCCGGTTTTTGCCGCAATCGTACTGGCAATCGTACAGTTCGTTCCCGAAATGGTCAAAAAACGCTATCGACTGTCCTTTCATCTGCCTATTGGGGAAACCCATTCGCTGCTCTTCATGATTGCCATCGGTATCGGCGTCATGCTGATCACATCGGCGATCTATCTTCTGGGATTAACCCTTATCGGAATGACGTTTTTCCCGGTTGAAGTTACCCGCAGTTCGTTGATGACCGTTGCGCCGTGGTTGCTGGCGGGTATTGTTACTTATCTGGGCGCCACTGCCGTCACTGTGGATCCTTCATGGAAATATCGTATAGTATATGTTCTGCTGTTCGCACCATTTATCCATAGTCTGTTTTTGGAAGGTGGCTACAGTGAATATCAATTTTCCTTTGGAACCTATCTGTTAATATCACTGATATTCTCTATCATAGTTTTATTCCCGGGATATCGATTACGGAAAGGCAGCAAATTATGATCACTAAAATCTCACGCTATGCTATTATGTCGCTTATTGTTATTTCATTATCGATTCTGTTGCCGGATCTCTACTGGATGATATTT
>JAGLWX010000195.1 GCA_023133185.1 Fidelibacterota bacterium | reverse complement strand
GGAAATCTTGGAGTAGTCACAAAGGGTTAAACAATGCGAGAAATTATTACGCTGGAATGTAACATCTGTAAATGTCGCAATTATACGACTGATAAGAATAAAAAACTGCATCCGTCGCGCGTAGAGTATAAAAAATACTGTCGTTGGTGTAAAAAACATACAATGCATAAGGAAACCAGATAAATGTTTTTACAGGTGAGTAGCTCAATTGGTAGAGCACTGGTCTCCAAAACCAGGGGTTGCGGGTTCAATTCCTGCCTCACCTGCTACGAAATTCTTATTCGCATCTTTCCAGATATTTTGCAAAATAGGGGAAGTGGAAATGTTTAAAAAGATTCAGAATTTTTTTGACGGCGTAGTGTTTGAAATGAAAAAGGTGTCATGGCCGACATGGCAGGAGTTAAAGGGATCCACTATTGTGGTTCTGATGCTGTCGCTGATCTTGTCTGTATTTCTTTTTCTTGTTGATTTAATTTTATCTAAACTTGTAAATGTAATATTATAGAGTGATCATGGATTGGTATGTTCTAAAGTGCTATTCAGGAAAAGAAAAGAAAGTACGGGAGGCGATTCTTCTGGAGGCGGAGCACGCCGGCATGAAGGAGATGATTCCGGAAGTATTGGTACCCTCGGAAAATATCATGGAGATGCGGGAAGGAAAAAAACGGGTGCGTAATAAAGTCTTTTTTCCGGGTTACGTACTGGTTAATATGGAAATTACAAAAGAATCTCAATATCTCGTTGAAAATATTCCCGGAGTTATGTCGTTTGTCGGAGCGAAAGGAAACCCCCTTCCTTTAAAGCCCGAAGAAATTAAACGAGTAATGGGTGAGGTTGAGAAAAAAGACGGTCGTGAAATCATGGCTACACCCTTTAAGATGGGTGATCCGGTAAAAGTGGTTGACGGTCCGTTTATTGATTTCAGGGGAGTCGTCCAGGAAATCAACGAGGATAAACATAAATTGAAAGTGATGGTTAGTATTTTTGGCCGTCCAACACCGGTGGAATTAGACTTTTTACAGGTTGAATTGGAGAAATAGGTGATATTATGGCAAAAAAGGTTGCAGCGTTAATCAAACTACATATTGAAGCAGGGAAGGCCAGTCCCTCGCCACCAGTTGGTCCGGCATTGGGTCAGCATGGTGTAAACATCGTCGAATTTTGTAAAGCGTTCAATGCGAGAACTCAGGATAAAACGGGGTTAATAATCCCGGTCGTAATTACGGTATATGCTGACCGGTCTTTCTCGTTTATAACCAAAACACCACCGGCGGCAGTACTTCTCAAGAAAGCAGCAAAACTGGATAAAGCATCAGGCGAACCTAATAAAAGTAAAGTAGGTTCAGTAGATTTGAATCAGGTCAGGGAAATCGCCGAATTAAAAATGCCCGATCTGAATGCAAACACTGTTGAATGTGCAATGGAAATGATAAAAGGAACGGCCCGCAGCATGGGCATTACGATCAAAGAATAGAGGATTCAGCTATATGAAAGTCTCGAAAAGGGTAGAAAACAATTATAAAAAAGTCGATCGAAATAAAGATTACTCCCTTGAAGAAGCCATTAATCTGTTGAAAACTATCGAGGGGACAAAATTTGACGAAACCTTTGAAGCCCACGTAAATTTGGGAGTTGATCCCAAGCATGCCGACCAGAATATTCGTGGAACGGTTTCCTATCCACATGGTACCGGGCGTCAGGTTCGAGTGCTGGTGATGACAAAATCCAAGCAGGAGGAAGCTCAAAAAGCCGGAGCCGATTATGTCGGAGTGGAGGAGTATATCGAAAAAATCCAAAAAGGATGGAGCGACGTAGATGTAATTATCGCAACTCCGGATACTATGGGACAGGTTGGTAAATTAGGGCGTATTCTGGGACCTAAAGGATTGATGCCCAACCCGAAAACGGGTACGGTCACGGTGGATATTGAAGCCGCAGTAAAAGATGTAAAGGCAGGGCGTATTGAAATCCGTGTTGATAAAAACGGTATTATTCATACACCAGTCGGTAAAAAATCATTTTCCATCGAGAATCTTGCCGATAATATTAAAACCCTGATTGCGACTCTGATGCGCATGAGACCCTCTGCAACTAAAGGAGTTTATTTTAAAAAATTAACCCTTACAACAACAATGGGACCTGGTGTGCGAGTGGACAAAACCACCATATTGTAACAGTAAACGGATTGAGGAGTTATTATGCCAAGTAAGAAAAATCTGAAGATTGTTGAAGAGGTTACTGATAAATTTGCCAGGGCAAGAGGCATCTATTTTACTAATTACAAAGGGATGAATGTTGAACAGTTTAATGATTTGCGTAGAGAGCTTCATTCCGCAAATATTGAATATAGAGTTGCTAAAAAAACACTGTCCCGAATCGCTGCCCGGCAGGCGGGATTTGAATCTATTGACACCTTGATGGATGGGCAGATGGGCATTGCCTTAAGTTATGAAGACCCCGTATCTCCGGGGAAAATTATATCCAGGTTTATTAAAAAAAATAAACTTAAAAACCTGATTATTACCGGTTGTATTTTTGAAAAAGAATTATATGGCACTGATCGGATCAGTACTATAATAAACTTACCGACTCGCGAAGTACTGTTATCGCAGTTAGTCGGTACATTTGCCGCCCCGATGAGTAAATTTGTTGGTACTTTAAAAGCACAAATGAGTCAGATGGTGGGCGTGCTGAAGTCACTAAGTGAGAAGAAATAAGAAAACAGTTTGCAGTAAAAGGAGGAAATTAAGACATGGCAGACATAACAAGGGCAAACGTTCTTGCATATCTAGAAAAAGCCAATATGCTGGAGATTTCTGAACTGATTAAAGAGATCGAAGATAAGTTTAATGTAACAGCCGCTGTTCCCGTTGCTGTAGCAGCTGCAGCTCCAGGCGCAGACGCTGACGCAACCGTAGAAGAAGAACAAACGGAATTTGATGTCGTTTTGAAAGAGATTGGTTCTCAGAAGATTAATGTCATTAAAGTTGTCAGAGCTGCTACCAGTCTTGGTCTGAAAGAAGCTAAAGATCTCGTAGATGGTGCTCCGAATTCTGTAAAAGAAGGTGTTTCAAAAGAAGAAGCCGAAGGTCTGAAAAAACAATTAGAAGAAGCTGGCGCTACTGTTGAGATTAAATAGTCAAGCCAGTCTTGCCATTGTTTTTGAATGACAGTGCTTTTACAAACTGAAATAATTATCCCCATTCATGGGGATATTTAAACGTGAAAAGGAGGGATACTCTTGAGTAATACTCCCCCTAAATCTACTGGAAGAAAGTCTTTTTCAAAGATTTCTTCAGTTCAGGAAATGCCAAGTCTCTTAGCGGTTCAAGTTGACTCCTTTGATGAATTTCTGCAAAAAGGTGTATTGCCGACCGAAAGGAAAAAAACCGGGATTGAATCAGCATTCCATAACGTATTTCCCGTAGAGGACTCTCATGGCAATTATATTTTGGAGTATAAATATTATACTATAGGAGAGCCTCGGTATTGTATTAAAGAGTGTTTGGAGCGTGGTGTAAGTTATACCGTTCCTCTAAAAGTTCGTTTGGTTCTGCATATAAGTGAAGAAGGTGGCGAAAAAGGGAATTATGCCGCCGGTATTGAACAGGATATTTTCTTCGGAAATGTACCCTATATGACTGAAAAAGGTACATTTATTATAAATGGCGCCGAACGAGTGATCGTCAGTCAGCTACAGCGGTCTCCCGGTGTATTCTTTGATGAAGGTATCCACACCAATGGTATGAAAATTTATACAGCCCGTGTGATTCCGTTTCGGGGTTCGTGGGTGGATTTTGTAATTGATACGCGTGATGTTCTTAGTGCGATAATTGACAGGCGCCGCAAATTCCCTGCTACCATATTATTAAGAGCCTTTGGTTATCCGACGAACGAAGATATCCTGAAACTGTTTGGTATTGGCGAGATGGTCAATATTCAGAGCGCCGCCAAAGATGCCGTTGGGAAAACGCTTGCCGAAAGCATTATAGATCCTGAAACCGGTGAAGTAATTCTGGAAGTTAAAGAGATAATTGCGGTTGATAAAGATATTATTAAGAAGTGCAAAGAACATGATGTAGAATCAATACTTGTTTTTACAACTGATGACGAGATTGAGAAATCAGTTTTCATCAATACATTCCGAAAAGACACCGCTACTTACGACGAAGAAACAGCTTTGTATTTTTTATATCGCAGTTTGCGTACCGGCGAACCGCCAAATCTGGAGATAGCAAAAAAGTTTGTAGAACGGCTGTTTTTTAGTCCGAAGAAATATGACCTCGGTCAAGTCGGTCGCTATCGTATCAATAAAAAGTTTAACCTGAATGTACCTCTGGAAAGCACTGTCCTGACAAAGGACGATATTGTCGAAATCATGAAGCACATTGTCCAGATGAAGAAAGGCAATCTGGGACCGGACGATATTGATCATTTAGGGAATAGAAGAGTCAGAACTGTTGGAGAACAGCTGACAAACCAGTTTAACCTTGCGTTTACACGTATGGCTCGGACAATTAAAGAACGAATGAATCTCCGGGAATCGGAAAACCTGACTCCTCAGGATCTGATCAATTCAAGAATTGTAACATCCGTTATCAATTCATTCTATGGCACCAGCCAGTTGTCACAGTTCATGGATCAGACCAACCCTCTGGCGGAGATTACACACAAACGTCGTGTTTCAGCATTAGGTCCCGGTGGTCTTACCAGGGAAAGAGCCGGTTTTGAAGTTCGTGACGTTCATTATACCCATTATGGCAGGCTCTGCCCGATTGAAACTCCTGAAGGTCCTAATATTGGTCTGATATCATCGCTGGCAACCTATGCTTTTGTCAATCACCTTGGTTTTATTGAAGCGCCTTACCGGGTTGTAGATATTAAAAACGGTACTGCAACGGTAACTAAAAAAGTAAAGTATTTATCGGCGGATGATGAAGATCGTGCGTTGATCGCACAGGCGAATGCACCGCTGAATGAGAAAAATCACTTCGAACGGACACGTGTTCGCGCTCGAATCAGAGGCGAGTTTCCGATTGTTGAACCGAAGGACATCAAATATATGGATGTCTCTCCGAACCAGATCGTATCGATTTCCGCGGCTCTGATCCCGTTTCTTGAACATGATGATGCTAACCGTGCATTGATGGGTTCAAATATGCAGCGCCAATCTGTACCGCTGTTAAAACCCGAGCGTCCGATTGTAGGAACCGGTTTGGAAAGAATTGTCGCAAAAGATTCCAGAACGACGGTTATATCTCCCATCGATGGAGAAGTTGAAGAAGTTTGTGCTGATTATATTTCAATTCGATCACATTCACAAGATAATTTTCTGTTGGATGAAAGTCTGGAGCAAGTCAAGGTAGAATTAGCTAAATTTCATAGAACCAACCAGGATACTTCAATCAATCAAAAACCATTAGTCCGTAAAGGAAATCGTGTCAAAAAAGGTGATGTGATCGCGGATGGTTGTGCCTCCGATCAGGGTGAATTGGCGCTTGGTCGTAATGTGCTCGTTGCGTTCATGCCCTGGCGCGGATATAACTTTGAGGATGCAATTGTACTCAGCGACAGACTTGTCCGGGATGATGTTTTTACGTCGGTTCATGTAAAGGAATTTGAGCTGGAAGTTCGTGACACGAAACGCGGAAATGAAGAATTGACGCAAGAAATACCAAATGTCAGCGAAGATACCACGAAAAATCTGGTTTCCAACGGTATCATCCGGATCGGGGCTGAAGTCATACCGAATGACATCCTGATTGGGAAAGTTACTCCAAAAGGTGAAACCGATCCGACACCGGAAGAAAAACTGCTTCGGGCAATATTCGGAGAGAAAGCCAGTGATGTAAAAGATGCCTCCAAACGAGCCGATTCCGGTATTCGCGGTATTGCAGTTGACACAAAATTATTTCAGAGAAAAGGAAAAACCAGCCGGACGGACGAAAAAC
>JAGLWX010000194.1 GCA_023133185.1 Fidelibacterota bacterium | reverse complement strand
CAAGCCATTAATGACGGAAATTCCTCCTTCCCGCCAAAAGCCCCGCCGGTGGTCGATTGAATAATGCGGATACGGTCTGAGTTCCATCCAAGAACGTCCTGAATGGCGCCCTCGACATAAAACGGACACTGCAACGAGCCGTAAATATATATGCAGCCATCTTTATACTTGCCGGTAATTCCCTGAGGTTCGAGGTAAACATGCTCCTGCAACCCGGTGCGGTATTCATCTTCGATAATCTTTACCGCATTTTTGAAAGCCGCCTCGGGTTTACCTTTGGAATAACTGTATTCTGTAAAAACGGTTCCCTTTTCTTCCGCTTCCTCGATGCTGAAAACCGCTGATTCGTCTTTGTATTTGATTTTTATTTGGGAAATAATCTCATAGATCTTTTCCCGCTCGGGACCGACAACCAACAAAATCGGCTGTCCTATATAATTGACCTCGTCCTCGGCAAAAATGGGATGATCCGAGACCACCGTGCGCATCCGGTTGATGCCGGGAATGTCATTTTTATCGATGATATAATAGCCATCGGGAAGTGTCGGTGTATTGATTGATACTATTTTAGCCTTTGCTCTGGCGCTTCTTACCGTTTTTGCAAATAGCTGGTTTTCAAAATGTACGTCGCCGATATATTTAGCCCTGCCGCTTATTTTAGCCGGCGCGTCAACTCTATTTATTGGTTTGCTGATCCTGTTTTTCACAGCACTTCCTTCTCAAAATATTCTATGACGGTTTTATAATCTTTGGGATTATCGACGTCTAAAAGAATGCCCTGATCATCAAGATCGATGTAAACGGCGTTTTTACTGTGGATAAAATCTCTCAGGCAGGCTTCGTCGGGCATTGTCAGAATTTCCTCGATCAAATGACTCCGAAACAGCACCGGATGTCCTTTTTTTCCTTTATACCGAGGGATAACAATGTCGGCATCGACGGCTAACATTTTTCGATAAGTTTCCGCCTGCACCAACGGCTGGTCTCCCGGAATGACGAAAAAGCGGTCTGCCTTTATCTCACGGATTCCCCTTTTTATAGAAGTGAACATTCCCGCTTCGTAGTTTTTATTATAGCAGAATTCAACGTTTGGAATATCAGCGACAATTTCTTTGATCTTATCATAATTGTAACCGCCAACCACTATTATGCGGTCACAAACTGAGGTCATTCCTTCTATACACTTTTCAAGTATCGTCTTATCGCCTATCGGCAATGTCATTTTGAATTGTCCGGCTCGTTCAGAAAATCCCGCCGCAAGAATGATGCCTTCTACTCCACTCACAGTTCATCCAGAGAGGTGATGGTTTTTTTAGGAAATTCAACGCCTTTTATAGCAGAATCAATATCCTTCAAGCCATTGCCCGTAGCCAGTAGTACGACTATAGCGTCATTGGGGATTTCAGCCCTCATATTCAGAAATCCGGCGTAGGATGCCGCCGCCGCCGGCTCAGTGAACAGTCCGGCTTTTGAGGACAATTCTTTTTGGGCAATAAGTATTTCTTCGTCCGAAACCGTCACACATTTACCATTATATTGTTTGAGTTGCTTCAAAGCGTAATAACCGTTGCGGGGAATACCGACTGAGATAGAATCGGCAACCGTATGCGCGTCGATTTCGGTAAAGCCACCATCTTTAAACGCTTTTGCAATAGCGTTGCTGCCCTCGGCTTGTACCGCCACAATTGTTGGAATTTTATCGACAAATCCCATCTTTTGCAAATCCCGGAACCCTTTATAAACGCCGCCAAGAATGACGCCGTCTCCGGTGGGAACAAAAACAAAATCAGGCGACCGTTTCAAGGTTTGATAGATTTCCAGGGAAACGGTTTTCTTACCTTCGATGGTCAAGGGATTGTAGGCGGTGTTGCGGCTGAGAACGTTTTTTGATTTTCTTGAAAATTCGAGGGAAAGATCAAAAGCCCTGTCATAATTTCCGGCAACCAAAACCACATTAGCACCGTATTGCAGTGACTGAACCATTTTAGCCCTGGGAGCGGATTCAGGTAGGAAAATCGTAATATTTAATCCCGCGGCAGCGCCAACGCCTGCCATAGAGGAGGCGGCATTTCCGGTGGACGCCATGACAATTTCCCTGATTCCCTCTCTTTTCGCAAAAGCTGCCACAAGATAGGAAGCGCGGTCTTTTAAAGAGCCGGTCAAATTGTGAGTATCATCTTTGATATAGAGATTCGGAAAACCCAGTTCGTCGGCAATATTTGCCGGTGTCCAGAGCGGTGTCCCGCCGACGGGTATTTTTGGAAAGTATTCCGCCTCAACCGGCAACAGATCGGACATCTTGGGTTGATGATGAAAGTGACCGTCAAAAACGACTTCCAAAATACCAAGGAGCGGTTTATCCGGTTCCTGCATTTTACTGCATTCCGGACAGACCATTATATCCGCTGTGATATTGTATTCCCGGCTACATTCGCTGCATTGATATTTAAATTCGATCATTTAACTAAAAATCAACTTTCTTTTTTGTTATTTTGTTTGACAAACCAATCAGCGTAATTGTTTAACTGACCTGCTAAAAAATATGGTAAATTTAATAGTATAAAAGATTTTCCGGATAAAGTCTTTGTCTTTTCAATTTTCAATGACCCGGCGTAAAGACGAATAGCATAATTGTGGTCGGCAGCGTCGACAAATTGATGCAGCGACCGAAGTGTTCCGCTTTTCCCGGCTTTAATTTCAACCGGAATCAGTAAATTTTTATATTGAAGCAAATAATCCACTTCCGCATTGGACTGGCGCTTTTCTCTCACCCAAAAAGCCGGTTTTGAATCTGCACTATTATCTGTACCGATAATCTCTTGATAAGCAATGTGTTCCGCGAGAATTCCCTGATAGAAGGCATGTAGATCATTATACTGATAAAAATATTTCTGCAATTGTACCTGAAAATTCAATAACCCCGTATCCAGATATTGTAAACGCGGTGATTTTCGATAATCGGGTATTAATGGCGGTTTAACAGATGTTGTGGGATATATAATCCGGATCAACATCGCTCGTTCGAGGCTCCGCATTGACTCCGCCATTTCCCGGTATCGATAATTTGACTGATGAAATCCCTCAAATTTGATTCGACGACCAGCTTCAAAAGGAACTGATTCAATTGCATAACGCAATATATGCGCAAATTGCTTCGTGCGGGCATATTTACCGGCATCGTCGATGTAAGCGGTTATCAAATCTTTATAGACCGATCCTAACGATACGATATCCTGCGTCTCGATATATTTACTCACAGCTTCCGGCATTCCACCAACTAATGTATAGAGATGAAACAGTTTATATAATTTGAAATTCGCAAATTCCGGACAGGGTATCTGAAATAGATATTTCAGAGCCTGTTTTTCCCCAACCGCCTTTGTAAATTCACTAAATGTTAACGGATACATATATAAGTACGTTACTCTGCCTACCGGAAAACTTATCTTTTTATTTTCCAGCATTATTTCTAACAAACTACCGGCGGCAATGAAAAAATATTCCGGAGTATCTTCAAAAAAATAACGCAGCATTGTCACTGCTTCAGCCGAATTTTGGATTTCATCCAGAAAGATAAGTGTACGACCTGCTGTGATATTTACCCCTTTGTCAATCGCAATTGCCTGAAGAACCTCTCTTGCCGGGAGTTTTCTCTTAAAAAACTCTGTATCAAAATCCTTTTCCAGATTTAAATAGATATATTGATCAAATTCCTTTGAAAATATATCAACCACGGTTGTTTTACCAACTTGACGGGCACCTCGCAAAATCAGCGGTTTCCGGGGATTTGAAACCGCCCACTTACGCAAATCTTTTAGAATCGTTCGATCAATCATATAAAAATATTTTTCGTCCTAAGTCTTCATTTCATCAGAATATACAGGAAGAATGTCGAATTGTAAAGGATATATTTTAATATTCCCGCATAATTGTCAGGGTTATTCAAGTATCATATTGCAGAATAGTCAGGGATATTTACCAACAACCTAATCCAAGTCAGACCCAATTCTTTTTTTAAGACGTCCTCCCATAATCGCCTAATTGGAGACCGCTACACATTATCCGTTATACCGCCTCAACCGGCAGCAGGTCGGACATCTTGGGTTGATGATGAAAATAACCGTCAAAAGCGACTTCCAGAATACCTCGCAGCGGTTTATCCGGTTCCTGCAGTTTGCTGCATACCGGACAGATCATTATATCCGGTGTGATATTATATTCCCGGCCGCATTCGGAGCATTGGTAATTAAAATTCATAAACTTTTCTTACTAAAAATCATAAATCAACAATCATAAATCATCAATCTACAATCCTACAGTCGCCCCCCCATAATCATAGCCATAATCGCCTTATGAGCGTGCAGCCTGTTTTCCGCTTCATCAATAACGACCGAACTGGGCCCGTCAATCACTTCGTCAGTCACTTCCTGTCCTCTATCTGCCGGCAAACAGTGCATATAAATGCCATTCTTATTAATTAATCGCATTTCCTTCTCGGTAGTCTTCCAGTTTTCGCTGGCGCTGTTCAATCTCTCTGCTTCATCATGGTTTTGCTCTTTAATGGTATTACCACTTTCATCTGTGTAATTGAAGCAGGGTACGGCGCCCCAGGATTTAGGATAGACAATGTCCGCGCCCTTAAAGCCTTCTTCAAAATCATTGGTTATCCGGAATGAACCATTTGTCTGTTCAGAAAATTGCTGACTTGCTTTAATGATTTCAGGATCTAAATCAAATCCTTTAGGATGAGCTAAGGTTACGTTCATGCCCATTTTAGTCGCCGCCAGGATGACGCTTTGGGGCACGGCTCGCGGTTTTTCGATAGAACCGGAATACGCCCAGGACATTGTGAGGTTCACACCCTTAAACGTTCCAAATTTTTCTTTGATGGTAATGAGATCCGCCAGAGCCTGGGTCGGATGGTATTTATCACACTCCATATTGATTATAGGAATGTCGGCATATTCGGCAAATTCTTTTATTAAAGCATTGGCAAATCCATATATCCAATAAGCCGGGGGACCGTACATACGTATGGCGATGGCATCCCCAACCCGGCTCAACATTCCGGCTACATCAGAAATTCTCTCGGTTTTATA
>JAGLWX010000193.1 GCA_023133185.1 Fidelibacterota bacterium | reverse complement strand
AATGGCGAATTGCACTTTTGGGATTATCGTACCAGGTTGAGTCGTTCAAATCATAAGCCAGGGGGAGTGTCTGCAAACGTCCTTTTGTAATTAGTGTAAGAAAATAATATACATTTTTCCCTCCGAGCGCCCAGGTAGCTGTATACTTGTTTGTCCGGTTACCATCTGTTTCAAGGCAAATAAGAGTGGTGTCTTCAAATACCATCCGGTATTGTTTCCCTTCAATCAGAATATCTTGTTCCATAGGAGGAACCTCAGTTTCAAGAAATGATGTAGTTATTGGTTGCATTGCCTTTCCGTGATGGGAGTTAGCCCAAAGCCGGTAAAATTCTTCATGACAACTCCTGCAGCTTTGAGAACCGGTGTATTCATTAGGAATTTCTTCCCGGCTTTGATTTTTACATCCTGAATAGGAAAATACAATAATAATTATGGTCAATGGTATTAAAAGCAAGAAAAATTTGTTTTTCATCGAAGAGATGCTTTGGCTGGTGAATTTACATATTTTCCAGTAACCAGCAACCAGTAACCACAGTGAAATATGCTTCTTCGTCGCATTTCACGTGGCAAGCCAGTATCCAGCAACCAGAATCGCCTGGACTGGAACAACCTATTCATTTTTCACTTTTAACTCTTTTCCTTTTTGGTTCTGGTTTATCCAAATTAGGACAATATGTGACGTGCCTCAACTCATGATGGCGCTATGTTTTATATATTATAACAGATTTTTAAAGAACTTATCCCAAACCTCACTACCCTCCAGTCCAGCGTGACCCCCCATCACTCTGGACTTTTTCTTTTAGCGAGATGGCGGATGAATTCCGGACCGGTTCCGCAGCATCCTCCGATTATCCTGACGCCCCGATCAATCCAGGTCCGTGCGATTGAGGCATATCGTTCGGGTGTAAACGCGGAATCCTCTTGCCATCCTTTTTGAAAGTCAAAAAATCCGGCATTCACATACACCATGATTGGTATATCGATTTTATCGGCATAAGTATTTAAAAATTCGGTAACGACACTGTGATGGGTGCAGTTGATAGAGAATATTTCGATGCCCTCCGGTTTCAATTGCTCATAAGCGGTAATTATTTTAGCGCCGTTTAAAATATGGCTTTTATCTTTGAGGATAAAACTGGCGGCAGTCGGTAAACCGGTCTCCAGCGCCGCCCTGGTCGCGGCAAGCGCTTCATCAAACGTGTTCATCGTTTCAATCAGAATGAAATCCACGCTTGCTTGAAGCAGCCATGACGTTTTTATTTTATGTTCGTGATAAGCAATTTTAAAACCGGGAGATAATTCGGGATGATAGCAATCTTCCAATGGAGACAGTGAACCGGCTATCCAAATTTTCCGGTCGGGTGAAGTCCTGGAAATTGCTTCCCGGGCGAGTTCGACGGCTTTGTAAGTAGCATTCCTGGCGTCTTCTTCTGAAAGTCCGGCTTTACGGAATGTCCGGGCGTCTGTTCGGAATGTGTTAGTTGTAATGATATCTGCTCCGGCGTCGATATAATCTTCATGAATTTCGCGTATTATTTCAGGGCGCTTCCATATAGCGGAAGCAGACCACAACGGTAAAGATATATTTACTCCGCGGCGATGCAGTTCTGTCCCCATCGGACCGTCGAGGATCAGGATTTCTGAAGATTGTAATTGATCGATGAAAGTCATAACGGAAAGTGCAATCCTAATTGAATGCAAGCTGAATTAAGTTCAATGGAATATTGCAATTCAGTTGCGTGCTGCCTGGTAAAGGCGCGCCCGATCAGTGTTCCCAGAAGCGCTCCGCTGACCACGTCGGAAAGATAGTGTTTGTTATCATTAATCCGGCTGGAAGCGACAAATGCCGCCATACCATATGCAAAGCAGCCCGGATAATTACCGTATAAATATTTTATTACCGCCGCCAATGCAAAAGCAGATGATGTGTGTCCGGATGGGAAAGAGCGATATCCTTTACCGTTTGGTCTTTGGCGATGGGAAATGGTTTTGATGATCGAAGTTATCGTGCTGGTCGTTAATATTGATTCGACTAATAACCCTGTATTGGAAAGTGTTCTTTGCCGGGATCGATCTGTAATGATACCGGTAGTAATAATTACGGCTAACGTTGTGTAATATCCCCAGCGGTGACCATAGAGATCGCCGATCCGGGA
>JAGLWX010000192.1 GCA_023133185.1 Fidelibacterota bacterium | reverse complement strand
GGTTTCTGATATTTTATATCCCAGGTATTTCGTATTCCGTGGTAATAATGGGATAGATATCCTTTTAGCCAGTTTGTATTCTGGTCTAAAAATGGTTGTTGGGCACGAAGAGCGCTTACCAGAAATAGGGTACAAAAGAGCGCACATAACACTTTTCTGTATTTTAATCTAATCGTCATATATTACCTAATCTGGATAAACCAGAATTTCAAATTTCATATTGCAAACTTCAAAATGCAAATTTTAAGATTGCTTTCTCTAATCTCAGTCTCCGAAAATAATTTGTGTAACAGATGTCTCTGAAAAAATTTAATATTTAATATTTGCAATTTGATATTTGATATACATTATGCTTTTTACCGTCGAGAATCCAAAATCTTTTTTACAAAAATACAAGAAATTGATTTGTAAGGGACTAAATCGTGATTTATGGTGTTATCTACCGAATTCCTGCGCTGCTTCCAGCATAGCGATATAGTTTTCATATTTTACATAGTCGGGTATGCTGTTCCCGGAACCGACGCAATAGCCCCCGTTGTAAGCGGCTTCTTCGATATTTTTGCGCACCTGTTCCCGGACTTGTTCTGTCGAACCGCGTGCCAGAAGATCCACATCGACATGCCCAATGAGGCATAAACGGTCCCCATAACGCTGCTTTACCTCGGCAATTGCCATGGCTTGAGGTTCAATCGGGTGAAGCGCATCCACGCCACAATCGATGATATCATCCATAACATCAAACAGCAAACCGTCAGTGTGATAGATCAGGGGCTTATTCGAAGATTTTGCCATATCTCCGATTTTCTTCAGCCACGGAAAAAAATATTTCCGCAATATGGCAGGTGATATCATCAGACCGGAAATGTAAGCGATATCGTCGCTGTACCAAATTACATCTACTGCATCACTTTCGGTAAAATATTCAAACATGCTCAGAACCAGATTTCCGATTTTATCAAATAGGGCATCAAGCAATTCAGGGTTGTCGAATAATGCATAGGAAAATTGTTCAAAACCCATCAATTCCCAGACCATGGTAAAAATATCACCGTATTGTCCGATAACGCCCATACCTTCCGGGAGCAATTCCCGGACTTTTTCAAAATTTGAATAATTAAAATCCTCTTTTTTTGGAAAAATGTAGTTCACAAAATCATTCAAACTGGTGATAATGCCTTTGCCTTCGGTCGCCCAATTCCGGGATACGGCGCCGTCGTCATCTATTGTGGAATTTTCATTATCCTGGAGAAAGAGTTTGCCCGGATTGAAATCGGCAATGGGTTGCAATTTAATGTAATCGTACCCGGCTTTATACCAGAAATCCACATCATCTTTCAGGGATTTTATGGGTCTGCCGAGCAACCGTTCTTTCATGATCGGGTGAATTCCCAACTCGGCAATCGGCACATAAGCGGCTTTGCCTCTTTTCAGGGTGAACTTGAATTGTTCAATGTCGGGATTCATAAGAACCTCGTATTATCAAGGGTGTTAACCACCAACAAACGTCTCAATTTAAACTTTTTATCTTAGCTCTGCACTATTATTTTATAATTTTGGATTGTAACTTACAACGATGAATGAAATAAATTTTATGTTAAATACTTTACTTCCACTTGTTTAGTGAATATGAATAGCAACAAAGCCGTTTTTCTTGATCGGGACGGGACCTTAAATGAAGATAGTGTCGAATATATTAAATCTACGGATGAATTTCGCCTGTTTGAGTTTACACCCCGAGCATTGAGAATTTTCAATCGGCTTGGCTTTAAGTGCATATTAATTACCAATCAATCGGCAATCGGACGGGGTTTGACCAGTCGCGAGGCAGTTGAAAATATCCATGAAAGATTGAAAAATACTGTTAAGCAATCAAAAGGTTCGCTCGACGGAATTTATTATTGTCCGCACAAGCCGGACGAAGAATGTGAGTGCCGCAAGCCTAAAACCGGAAATATTGAAAAGGCGATTGCTGATTTTCAGATTAATTCGGCAGCATCCTATTTTATCGGAGATTCCCAGAAAGATATCCGGACCGGTGCTGCCGTCGGTTGTAAGACCGTGCTGGTAAGAACCGGTGTGAATCCGCCATCATTGCAGATAATCCAAACCTGGGAACCACAACCTGATTTCGTGGCGGAGAATATTCTGGAAGCAGCCCAAATAATTGAATGTTTAGAAAGAAGTCGAAA
>JAGLWX010000191.1 GCA_023133185.1 Fidelibacterota bacterium | reverse complement strand
CACCAAGACACAAAGGAATGTTTAATATAAAAATAAAGATAAAAAGGGAAGGTATAAATTTTTGATTTATTTTGTACATTTAAATATCTATATTTCTTAGAGCCTTAGTGTCTTTGTGGCAAGATTTATGAATTAAACAGGCTAATATCAAATACCAGAATGTATTTCCTTTTTTAAACATTTTTTCTGTATATTTGTTTCATTGGAATATAAATCGGAGATATGTAGTGCGAAAAATCCTTATTGTTGATGATGACCCTGAAATATTAGAACTCGTCAAATGTTTTTTAGAAGGACGTCAAATGACAGTTGTTACACTCCCGGAAGGCAGAAAAGCGGTTGAGACTGTTCTTCAATTCGAACCGGATCTGATTATTCTGGATATCGATATGCCGGATGTGAATGGAATAGATTTATTAAAATTTTTCAAAGACCGACCGATGACTTCCTTCATACCCGTAATAATGTTAACTGGTAAATCTGCTCCTTCTTCTCAGGTGAGCGGTCTTGTTTCCGGGGCGGATGACTATGTCACCAAACCTTTTGATCTGAATGTTCTATATGCCCGTGTGATCAGTGTTTTACGACGTTCATTACAGCAAACACGACTTAAATATGATCAATTGAATCTTCTGCGTTATTTGATAAAGCGATATACGAAACGTGATTTCTCGATATATACAAAATTATTAAAGGAATTTGAGGATCATCCAAATTACTGGCGGGGGTTTGTTCCCGATCTGATCATCGAAAAAGGCAATAAATACCGCTGTTTTAATTTTGAGACCACTCAATCGATCATTGAAGAGACATTTCTGGATCGATTAAGGACTATGGCTGATATAATAAATACGTGGCATAAATCCATTGAGATAAGTATTATTGTTCGCACAAAGGAAAATATGCGAATTGTATCCCGAATTATTGAAGAAAATAAGTTGCCAATAACAGTAAAGTTTATTAAAAAGACCGCAACGAAGTCATAATATTTCCCTGAAAATAGTTAAAATACTTATTGGAAAATCAATTAATATTGATTAGAATGGAAACGTATGAAACAAAAAACGTTTCCATTGGGCGATAAAGAGATTCCACTGAAACTTCAACCGGTTATTGAACATGCCCGCTGCCAGATTATGCAAAATGGTGTGCGGAATTTCACGATTGAAAAACTGGCAAGCGATCTGAAAATCAGCAAAAAAACCATTTATAAATACTTTTCCACCAAGGAAGAATTTGTTGAGAAAGTTTTACTCTACAATTTCGCTGATCTGTTTACAAAGGTTAGAAATCTTCCAGAACATCCGGAGGATCCTCTTAAACACATATTAATGGTTTTAAACATTATTTTGAATCATGTATCTGTGATCAGTTCGTCTTCCGTTTATGAAGTTAAACTATACTATCCTAATGTCTGGAAACAGGTTGAAGAATTTCGTCAGGATTTGATGCGTAATCTAAATGATGCGTTTATGAAAGCTCAACGCATGGGATTAATTCGGAAAAATTTAGAGATGAGTTTTATTACGGAAATGATCATGAATATTGTTCAAACTATATTTCAGCCGGAATTTTTCATTAATTACTCCTATTCCATTTCCGAGATGATTAGAATGTTTATCGATTTTATCATGAATGGACTGATGGAGAAAGACAAACGGTTTGACATTGCCATGATCGATGAAATAAAAGAGTAATTATGAATAAATGGATTGATATTGTATTAAAATATCCACGCAGCATGATTGCTTTCGCTTTACTCATCACTCTGTTAATGGGTTGGAATATTCCAAAACTGGAGCTGGAAGCCGATGTTAAAGCGATGCTTCCGGACGATTTTGATATTGTATTGTCAATGGACGAAATGGAAGACCTGTTCGGCGGTTCAGAATTGATTATTATGTCGATATCTTCGGATGATGTTTTCAGTAATCGCACGTTGAAAAAAATCCGGGAAATGACGGCTGAAGTGGAAAATTTTCCTTTCGTTGATAAAGTTGTTTCATTG
This sequence comes from Fidelibacterota bacterium, assembly GCA_023133185.1. Lineage (GTDB taxonomy): Bacteria > Fidelibacterota > UBA2242 > UBA2242 > UBA2242 > UBA9312. The sequence goes on along the minus strand of JAGLWX010000191.1, from coordinate 195 downwards.
ACAAATGCCGTCGATGTGAAGGGCACGGAATTCGGATTTGAAGTTGGAGAGATTTTTGTTGAATTTCCGAATACCGACCAGGAAATAGGGCAGATAAAAGATCAAATTCGCAGCAATGAGTTGCTTTACGGCAATATCGTTTCAAAGGATTTCAATAGCGCTGCATTGATCGCCATGCTGGCGGTTTCAGATGAG
>JAGLWX010000190.1 GCA_023133185.1 Fidelibacterota bacterium | reverse complement strand
ATTTTAACAGAGTGATTTTTAGCCTATAGTAACATTCCGTCTCTTATAATGTATGACACAATTAAAACAGTAACTATTTGGTTTCAATGCTTTTAAAGCAATCCGTCACAATAGTGAAAATTATGATGAGGGATAATACTGATGCTGTAATCGTCGATAGACCGGCTGGTGTTCGAGTTGTACGATTTGACTGAAGAAGAGATCAGGATTGTGGAGTAGAGCGCGTAGATTGGAGATTTTAGATTGCAAATTTCAAATTTCAAATTTTGAGTTTCGAGTTTCCCTTTTCCATTATTAAAGATTCGTCAATTTCCAATCTTGCTGTAATCGTCGATAGACCGGCTGGACTATGATTTATATGAGTTGACGGAAGACGAAATCAGGATTGTGGAAGAGAGCGCATAGATTGCAAATATCCCCAATGGGACGCCTTCGGCGCAAATTGCAAATTCCATCACTCCATCACTCCAAAACTCCAGTACTCCATTACTCCACCACTCCGGTTTCCTTCCCCCGTTCTCCCTTTTCCATTATTAAAGGTTCGCCAATTTCCAATCTTGCTGTATTCGTCGATAGACCGGCAGCGGTAGTTGTACGAGCAGCGGATCATCATCGACATTCAACCATTTAATCAGATTTTCCATCTCGGCTCTGTCCATCGTCGTACATCCGGCGGTTGAATCACCAATCACGGATACGCAGTGCAAAATGATGCAGGAACCGGCTCCCTTTTGAGTATCGGTAGTATTATGCTCCACCATCACTCCATAATGATAGGCATTTGGCGATCGGTAAATGCGTTCCGACGATTTCCAATCGACGAGTTCAACTTTATCCGTTTCAACCAGTTTGGTGTAGTACTTCGATTCCATATCATCGACGCATTCCAGGTAATCGGTGACCGGACGATAGGGAATCTTCAGTTCGCCCATTTCTTCAATTGTCGGAAATCCAAAGGCTTCTCCCAGGCGAAATACTCCTGCCGGACTTTTTCCGTCACCTTCCCGCTTTACAGAATTACTATCATCAGGATTTTGATGAAGACCTCTGCCCCAGCTCATACCGTTGCGACCAAGAATAATCAATACAGGCTCGCTGATCAATTCCCAATCGCCAACGGATTCCGTTCTCTCAAAACGATATAGCGATCCTTTTGAAGCCTCCCATGAAGGCGTCACAACGACGATCAGTTGTTTGCTTGTATCCGGTATCGGATTTCCCCCTGAGTTTATCAGTAAATACAATACAAACATGATTGCCAAAATTAAAATCGATGAGAAAATCCAAACCAGCTTTAATGTCTTATTGGACCTGCTAACGATCCGGTCACTTTTCTGATGAAAACTATATGTTGAGTGATCCATCTTTTTGTACCTCGCAATTAGAATGCTCCAAGTAACAAAAATACGGCGTATTATGCAACCATTATTTCATCCGTAGGTTCGCCAGCCCTTGACTTAAGGCGGCGTCAGATGGATTTTTTGAATAAGCGTGAGTGTTTGAGACGACTTGAGTTAAGGGCGATTGTGATCCGACATAACTCAAGCCTGTCAACAAAGTTTGGAGATCGGTTTATGATATTTGATATGGCAGGCTTAAGTCAAGTCTCGGAATGCAATCTTATGGTTGATTAAATCGACAAGAAAATTTTTATATACGAGGTAAAAACAGTTTATAAATCGAAATTATCATAGTGAAATTTAAAATGATATTTATAGCGTTTGCCCCAGAATTTCCAGTCGTGATCACCGCTAAATTCGTTGTATTCGTGAGAAATAAACTGATCTCTCAGCTTTTGATGCAACCACCTGCAACTCCCGAGTTGTGTATCTTCTGTTCCCACCTCAATCAGCAGATCAACCGATCTGAAACTATCGTAAACAGGTTGATAACCGGAATAAGTTCCGCCGCTTAGAGATGAAGCCGAGCAAAACTTATTCGGATTGTGACTGGAAATATAGATAGCGCCTTTGCCGCCGTTACTGATCCC
>JAGLWX010000019.1 GCA_023133185.1 Fidelibacterota bacterium | reverse complement strand
GTAATGCCAACAGCGTTTTCAGCGACACCGGTATGCCGGATTATACATTATCTGGCATCACTCAGGAAGGACGTATTACAGAACTGGCAACGTTAAAAGAATATTTTACACGACCGGATTATTTCAGTGCACCGCGGTTTATTCAGCTGGGTATCCGGATGAGTCTTTAATCTTCATAGGAGAAAAGATGATGACTAATAATTTACCTAAAAAGCGGATTTGCAGTCAAAGATATCTACTGTTAATAACACTTTTGCTCATTTTCACGGCGTGGTTAAATCTGTCCGCTCAGACGGTATCCAAAGTTGGCACAACAGCCGCAGCATTCCTGAAAATCGGAGTCGGTGGCAGGGCGCTGGGAATGGGTGAGGCCTTCACGACTCAGGCAAATGATGTTTCAGCGATATTCTGGAATCCTGCCGGTCTCGCACAAATTAACAATATGCAGATTTTAATGAATCACTATGACTATATCGCGGATATTTCCTTTGATTATGGAGCATGTGCTTTTTCAATGCCCGGACTTGGAACGGTTGGTGCACATATTTCCTTTTTGGGAATGCCGGATATAGAGCGCACAACAGTACTGGAGCCCAATGGCACCGGTGAAAAAGTATCAGCGTCTTCCATGTCCATCGGATTTAGTTATGCCCGGTTTCTGACCGATCGCTTTTCCATTGGCGGCACTGTCAAATATGTCCGTGAAAGTCTGTGGCATACATCAGCGATCGGCTATGCGCTGGATGTGGGTGTGCTTTATCGGGCATTTTTTAAAAATGTCATGATCGGTATGTCGATTTCAAATTTCGGAACAAACATGCAGCTATCCGGAAGGGATTTGCTGATTCAACATGATATTGATGAACTCAGTGACGGTAACAATGCCAATATTAACGGATACCTAGCAACAGATGTTTACAGTATGCCGGTCCTATTCCGGGTTGGTATTTCTACTAATCTTACCCGTGATATTCTTGGAATCCAGAACAATGATCTAATATTTGCTGTTGATGCGGTTCATCCGAGTGATAATTTTGAGTACCTCAATCTGGGGGCAGAATACCGATTCAGAGATCTGATTGCCCTGCGTGCCGGCTACAGGCAACTTTATCTGGAGGACACCGAAGGTGGATTGGCTCTAGGATTCGGAATCCACCTTGGGATTATGAATTATGATTTTCGGCTGGACTATGCGGCAGTGGATTTTGGTCGGCTGGATTATCTGAATAAATTTTCCTTGATACTGTCGTTTTAAGATCAGGAGGCTGGTTAATTATGAGAGCAATATTCGCAATACTTACAATGCTATTTATGTCCGTTTTTGCACAGGATTATCATGGAGATGCCCGTTACCGGGCCCGAAATATTCATTCCGGCAACCTGATTCGTGTAACCTTTCATAATCATGGTATGTTAGGCGGCATTAAAGGTGACAATAGCCTGATCTATGCCGGAGAATGGCCGATAAACAGCGGCATGGTTCAGATGGGAAATGCAAGCAGTTATGTTACCACCCAGTTGCGTGTCTTTGCCGGAGTCGATTCTACCGGTGATTCCACCTATGCCAATATCACGCCTGTTGTATTTAGTCAGGGCTGGGATCCAAATCGTTTTTCCCATGATTCTCTCGGAAAATTTCTGGGCTTTGAGCCCTTGCCCGGTTATTACAATCTAGCACAAAAAGAATCCAATCCTCATGAAGCCGTTGCCATGAGCCATCAGGCTTTTACTTGGCCAGCATCCTGGCCGGATAAAGTGGAAGATGCATTGGATCCAGGCTGGTCCGGGCACTGGAATGGCTATTTTGGTAAAGATCAGAAAAATGCAGATCAGGAAAGTTATTATGTCACGGACGATTATCAGTTTACCAAAAAAATCCAGGGAATTCCACTGCCTTTGCCGATTGCTGCAGATCCAAACCGGGGTGGTCTCGGCCTCCGGCAACAAGTTCGCGGTCTGCAGTGGTCAAATCCAGATGCAGAAGACTGCATTTTTTGGATTTATAATATTAGGAATTTCGGGGAACTGGATCTACATAAAACGGTTTTTGGTCTGAATGTGGGCGCATCAATCGGTGCCCGTATGGGAGCTAATACCGATTATGACGATGACTGTGCTGAATTTTACCGGGAAACTGGTCTAACGGTAAATTTTGACTGGGACAATGTTGGAACCGCTGGATATTCACCGGTTCCCTGGGCTGGATTTGCCTTTTTGGAAAGTCCCGGCAATGCTGTTGATGGGATTGATAATGATGGCGATGGGATAGATGCCCCAGGGGGCGGAAAACTGATTGAATCCAGTGATTTTATCGCCTCATACGATGAAGGTGATGATATCGTACTGATAAACTATAACACTTATGAACGAACTGTGACACAAATGCCGGCTGATGGAATTTCCTTTAATGTCAATGGAACGACCTATTTAAAAGTATCGGGCGCCGTACTTGAAGAAATTCCCCGCAATGGTATCGATGACAATCTCAATGGCGTTATCGATGAATCAGATGGTGCCATGGCACAGGATTCTGTCTATTATTATCTCTACATCCGCAATCCTGTATATAATGATAAAGATTACCTGTGCGTGGATTACTTCAGCGGAAACGGTTTGGATAATGCGATGATTGATGAACGCCGTGATGATGGTGTTGATAATGACGGCGATTGGGATGTCAATACAGATGATGTGGGGCTGGATGGCAAGCCCGGCACCGGTGATCCCGGGGAAGGTGACGGAGTGCCGACACCGGGTTTCGGGAATTTACCCGGAGAACCAAATATTGATATTACCGATGTCGATGAATCGGATCAGATTGGTCTGACCAGTTTTATTTTTTATATCTACGGTTCAATAACATACAGCAACGACCAGGAAATGTGGGATGTATCGAGACCGGGATATTTCGATGGAACTCTGACGAATGTGGATGCCGATTACATCTTTTCCTGCGGATATTTTCCCCTGATGTCGCAGCAGAGTGAATATTTTTCGGTTGCCATGATTTATGGTTGGGATCGCACGGATATCATTAAAAATAAGGATATAGTTCAAAAAATTTATGACACCAACTACAACTTTGCCGTGGCTCCGGAAAAACCCAAAGTCTGGGCAGTACCGGGAGACCGGAAAGTTACGATTTACTGGGATGATAGCGCAGAACAGAGTTTTGACCGCTACCTGAAAACCTATGATTTTGAGGGATATAAAATTTACCGGGCGACAGACCCGGGATTTCAGGATGCCGGCGCTATTACCGACGGCTACGGCTATGACCGCTTTACCAAACCGCTGGCGATTTATGACAAAGTTGACAGCGTTTATGGATTTTTCCCCAATACTTTTGGCCGCGGAGTACAGTTCAATCTTGGCTCTGAAACCGGACTGACTCATACCTATATCGATTCTCCTCTGGTAAACGGTAAACGGTACTTTTATGCAGTTACAGCCTACGACAAAGGAGATCTCGAGAAAAACATCTCACCGTCCGAAACCAACAAATATATCGCCGTTGATGCTTCCGGTAATGTCAAAACCGGCGAAAATGTCGTTGCAATAATACCCAGGGTGCCGTCGCTGGGATATGTGCCGCCGGGATTTGAAACTGCACCGAGTTATGTCGGGACCGGACTGACTACCGGAAAGGTTGCGGTCCGGTATGTAGAACCCGATTCAATCTTTGATGGTGAAGAATTTGAAATCCGTTTTCTTGATCAATCCATGGATAAGAGGGATAATGATCTTGATTCACTGATCGATGGTGAAGATCCAGATGAATTTTTACCAACGCTTACTACCGGTTTTGTGGTTGAAAACCTGACCCGTTCGGAAATTGTTGATACGGTATGGTTTTTTGACTACAAACAGGTAGGGTCAGAGTGGGTCATGATTCGGAATCTATATGAGGATAATGATGCCAATCCCCGCACTTTACGGAAAGTTGTGCAGGGAATCGAATATTTTGTCTATAATCCGGCGCCGGGAATTATTCATTTACCTGAGGAAAAAATATACAATGGTATTCAGTGGAGCGACAATCTCGATTATTTGACAGCTTATCGACTGAATTTCGGTGTTTTTAATCTGGGCGGTTTTCAGCCCGGAATAGACTATCCACGACAGTATAGAATCGTGTTTTATGATGAAATTGTCGGGCAATCCGAGACAATTTATCCGATCCTGCAAGCCACCGGCACACCCATTCCTGTTCCCGCAAGAGATGTCAATTTTAAAATATTTGACCAGCAAACCGGAGAGGAACTCAGGTTTGGGTTTGTTGATGCTGCTGTCGATCTGAATCTTGTGCAACCCGGCTATTTTTCTGCAAAAGACCGGATCATTTTCGTAGAAACACTGCCTGACAGTTCAACGGTTATCACCATGAGCCTGTTGAACAATGCTGTCGAGGATACGACATTTTATAACTGGTACGGTAGGTTGCTTGGATCCGGAGATACTCTCAATCTATATCCGGACTTCTCATTTAACTATGATTCAAAATTCAGGTTTACGACCCGAGGGCAGAAAATTGATACCGATGCTGCCCGGAAAAACCTTGATGAAATCCGGGTTGTCCCGAATCCCTATGTGGTTACCGCTTCATGGGAACCGCAAAATCCCTACACCAGCGGACGCGGTCCGCGGGCGATCCATTTTATCAATTTGCCCAAAGTCTGCACAATTAGGATCTTTGCTGTTGACGGGGCATTGGTTCGCAAAATCGAGCATAATTCCACTGATACGAATGGCTATGAAGTGTGGGATGTGCTGACCAAAGACAACATGGAACTGGCATACGGCGTTTACATTTACCACATTGAAGCACAGGGTATTGGTGAAAAAGTGGGCCGTATGCTGATCATTAAATAATCAGTCGGGATTTGCTTTTGAATGTTTTGAAATACCTAAATCTGGCACATAAAATAATGGCGGAACTGCTCATTTTAACAACAGTAGCTTTACCGCTTTTGTACCTTACCGGTTGCAGCAGGAAAAATGAAGTTGTCGCTCGTTTTAATAACCAGACTATTACCTTGCAGGAATTCAATGAAGCCTATTTTGAATTATTGAAAAAACCGGATATTTTTGATTCGGTAGAATTGCGGGAAAAATACCTCGACGAGCTGATCGATCAGCGGCTTATGGCGAATCAAGCCCGGCAAATGGGCTTACATTATAATGAAAAAATCAGCCGGAAAGTTTGGGCATACCGGAATAAATGTCTTCGGGATGCTCATTTTCAGAAAGTTATCCGTCCTGAAATTCAGTATAGCGATGAGGATGTTGCGGAAACTTTTCAATATATGATAGAACAGCGACATGTGCAGCATCTCTGGTTCAAAACAGAAGATGAAGCCCTGTATTGTTATGACCGGCTTGCAAAGGGTGCCGAATGGATGGACTGTGCGAAGAATCTTTTTACCGACAGTATCTTAGCAGCGAGCGGCGGAAATCTTGACTGGGTATACTGGGACCAGATGGAATATGATATGGCACAAACCGCGTTTCGGCTGGAACTGAATACCATTTCTAAACCTGTTGCCTCTTCCTACGGATTTCATCTGATTCGCGTAATTGATTACCGGAAAAATCCTCTCGTTTCAGTCAGTGACTTTAAGCAAGCCCGGCAGAAAATCCGTTATCTGCTGGAACAAAAAATCGGCAATAAATTGGCTGGTGAATATATCAAAAAACTGATGGATAAAAAAAATATTCGAATAAATCCACAAATTTTAAAATCTGTAGCTCAGCATCTTGGTACCGTGTTCCGTCGAAAACCTTCGCAGTTCGATCAGATGCTGACAGCTCAGCTGACACCCCGGGAAATTTCGGAACTGGAGCAAAATCTCTGGGATCTCAGAAATAAGGCGCTGGCAGAAATCGACGGCGAAGTTTTGACTGTTGGTGAGTTTATGTATCAGCTCAACTACATTCCCTACGGTTCAATTGCAACGGGTATGCGAACGACTTTGAATTTTGCTATCCGGGATCGTGTGCTGACTGATGATGCCATCCGGCTGAAACTCGACCGGCACGTCCCCGATGTCCATATTAAAACCAGTCTGTACAAAGAGTATTTGCTTCAGATAGATTTTCGCAAATCTCTCATAAAAGGGATAAAAGTAGATTCTGCCGAAATTGAACAGCTTCTAAAAGACTTCAATCATACCGGCAAAGGAATTTCCAATGCAGCGGAAGCCCGTGAAATCTTGAGTCGGCATATTCTGATAGAAGAGCAAACTCAGGCGGTGGCTGATTTTATCCGCATCCAGCGTCAACAGAGCGGCATAGAAAAATTTATAAAGCCGATTCATACCTACTACGGTGAAATTTGCGCACGTTTAGACTGAATAGTAAAAAGGGGTAGAAATGCGTTTACAGGCAATCGATTTTCTAATTATAGGACTTTATCTGGTAATCATTACCGGAATCGGATTTCTAGCGAAAAAACGGGCAGAGCAGGGAGAAAAAGAATATCTCCTTGGCGGCAATCGGCTGCCCTGGTATATGCTGGGTTTATCAAATGCCTCGGGGATGCTGGATATTTCCGGCACCATGTGGCTGGTGACGATCACCTTTGTTTACGGATTGAAAAGTATCTGGATTCCCTGGCTTTGGCCGGTGTTCAACCAGATTTTCATGATGATCTATCTGTCCAAATGGCTGCGCCGCTCGGGTGTGACAACCGGTGCTGAATGGCTGAAAACCCGGTTCGGCACAGATCGCGAAACGGAACTCTCACATATCATCGTGGTGGTTTTCGCAATCATCGGCTGTCTCGGTTTTCTGGCATACGGATTTATTGGCTTGGGAAAGTTTATTATGATATTTCTGCCATGGGATCAGGTCGCCGGATTTTTCGGATTCAATCCAGGTATCATTTCACCAGAATTCATACCCCATGTTTATGGAATCATCTTTACGCTGGTGGCGACGGTTTACAGTCTGCTCGGAGGTATGACGAGTATTGTCTGGGCTGATGTGATTCAGTACTTCATTATTACAATATCTGCTATTGTGGTGGCAGCCATTGCTATGACTAACCTATCGGCAATAGGCGTGCTGAATGTGCCGGACGGCTGGTTCAGCCCCTTTTTCGGCTGGCGACTCAATCTAAACTGGTCAGATATTGTTGTTCAAGTCAACGATGTCATCAGTAACGACGGATACTCACTGTTCACAATTTTTATGATGATGATGTTGTTTAAAGGCATTCTAGCTGCCGGTGCCGGGCCTGCGCCCAATTATGATATGCAAAAGGTGTTATCGACAAAAAATCCGCGTGAAGCGTCTCTTATGAGCGGGTCGGTATCAGTGATATTGATGCCTTTTCGATATTTGATGATAACCGGTTTTGTGGTGCTGGGATTACTCTATTTCGATAAACTGAATCTTGTTGTAGGGAACCGGATCGACTTTGAGCAGATATTGCCGTCGGTAATGAACCAGTTTCTACCAGCCGGATTGCTCGGGCTGTTGCTGGCCGGATTGAGCGCTGCGTTCGTTTCTACCTTTTCCGGGACATTAAATGCGGGTCAGGCTTATATTGTTAACGATATTTATTTGAAATACATTAATCCCAAATCCCATGGTAAAAAAACTGCCCGGGTGTCCCAACTTATTGGTTTGCTGCTGGTAATTATCGGCATGATTCTCGGTATTTTTGCGGAAAATATTGATTCAGTGCTGAAATGGATCGTTTCCGGACTTTATGGCAGTTATGTTGCCTCCAATGTTTTAAAATGGTATTGGTGGCGGTTTAACGGACACGGCTATTTCTGGGGCATGGTCGCAGGATTAGTGCCGGCGCTGCTGTTTGCAAAAATTATTCCTGGCAAATTCCAGCTGTATTATTTTCCGCTGACGCTGGTTATTTCTTTCGCCGGCTGTATCATCGCAACGCTCCTGACAAAACCAACAGATGAAAAAACACTGAAGGAATTTTACCGAAAAGTTCGTCCCTGGGGTTTTTGGAAACCGGTTCATGAAAAAGTAGTGCAGGAATATCCGGATTTCCGAATTGACAGCAGTTGGCAGAGAGACATGGTAAATGTGTTTGTCGGTACAATCTGGCAGACGTCGCTGGTTGCGGTGGCGATCTATTTTGTGGTAATGAAATGGGTACCGGTTTTTGTCTGTCTCGGTATCATTCTGCTAACGAGCCTGTTCCTTAAGAAAAACTGGTATGACAAACTTGAAGCAGAAAGATAAAGGGTGAATAATGAATAATCAAAAACAGATTTTTTTCCTGGCAATAATCACACTGACTCTAATATGTGCCTGCCGTTCTGCTGATACACCTACCAGCTTTGAGCATTTCATCACCCGTTCCGGTGCAAAACTCATGGACGGTGATGCCGAATTCCGCTTTATTTCATTTAATATTCCGAACATCTTAACTGTTGAAGACAATCTGCCTTTTACTGAAAATAATCCCTGGCGCCTGCCCGATAAATACGAGATTGAAGATGCGTTAAAAACCATTAAAGCTCTTGGCGGAAACGTTGCCCGGACTTATGTCATTACTGTTCGACGGGAAGGTGAATTGGATGATATACCGCGACACGTCCTGGCTCCCGGCAAATTTGACGAAACAGCGTTTCGTATACTGGATCAGGTCCTTGTTTCAGCCAACGAAATCGGTGTTCGGATTATTATTCCGCTCATGGATAACTGGAAGTGGATGGGGGGACGACCGCAATACGCCGCATTTCGCGGAAAAGATACTGAAGAATTCTGGACCGATGCACAGCTACGGGAGGATTTTAAGCAGACGATTGATTACATTCTGAACCGGAAAAATACGCTGACCGGAACCCAATATAAAGATAATAAAGCGATTCTTGCCTGGGAATTAGGGAATGAACTCAGAGATGCACCGGCAGCCTGGGTCAGTGAAATGGCAGCCTATATTAAAAGCATCGATAAAAATCATCTTGTCAATGACGGTATACAATACCATCATATTAATGCGGATATTATTGATGATCCAAATATTGATGTCTTGTCAACACATCATTATGAAAGAAATCCCCTTGATATGCTTACCAATATCAGGGCGGCTGTGGAAATAATTGATGGCCGCAAACCCTATTATATTGGTGAATTCGGTTTTATTAGCAGCTCCGCTATGAAAGATGTACTCGATGGCGTCATTGCCGAAAACCGGATCAGCGGCGCTTTGCTGTGGAGTTTGCGGTTTCATAACCGGGACGGCGGGTTTTACTGGCATTCCGAACCGCTGGGACGCGGTGTTTTCAAAGCCTATCACTTTCCCGGATTTACCTCGGGAAATGAATATGATGAAAAAGCAGTAATAAAACTAATGCAACAAAAGACGTTTGAAATTAAACATCGAACGGTCCCGCCGGTAGCAGCCCCGGGATCACCTGTAATTTTGCCTCTCGGAAAATTTCCCCGGATTTCCTGGCAGGGTTCGGTAGGTGCAGAATTTTACCGTATAGAGCGGGCTGAAAAAACCGTTGGTTCCTGGACAGCCATCGAAACCAGTTTTTCCGACGCAGCTGCCGCTTATGATGTTGGTTATACCGATACAGGGGCTGAAACCGACAAATCCTATTATTATAGAGTAACAGCCTGTAATGAAGCCGGAATGTCCGCGCCTTCGGAGGTTGTCGGTCCTGTAACCTTTACGCATCAGGTATTAATCGACGAACTGGAAAGTTACGGAAAAATTTATTTTATCGATGGTAAAGCAGAACTTGTAAATCATAATGCCCGCAGTTTTAAAGAGGATTTTCACCGGCTTGCCGTGAAGAAGGGTAGTACGGTCATTTATTCTCTTTCCAGTTCGGTAACCAGCTGGAAAATCAATATATTTACCCGGAAAAAAGGTAAACTGGCGGAAGTGTTTTTATCGAATGACGGGCAGACATATCAGCTAGTAGAACAACAGGAAACTGCGATCGAGACCGGCGGTGAAGATTACAACTACTGGATTCCGGTCCTGCTGGCAGGACAAGCGCCGGCAGGGAATATGAATTATCTTAAAGTAAGATTTTTCAATGAAGCCCAGATAGCAAAGGTTGAGATATTTTATGGGAACTAAACAGTTCAGAAATCTGCATAGCCGCGTAACCAGAAATCTGTTTTCCAATATTTTGCCGTTTTGGCAGCAATATGTAGTGGATAATGAAAACGACGGATTTTACGGCCGTATTTCAAATGAGCGAAGTGTTGAAATAGCGGCTCCTAAAAGTCTGATTCTGATCACCCGGATTTTGTGGACCTTTTCAACAGTTTATGCCTATCGCCCGGAAGCGAAGTATTTAAACCTCGCAGATCGGGCTTATCAATACTTAACGGAAAAATTGCTGGATAAAGAATATGGCGGCGCTTACTGGATGGTGAACTATAAGGGTATGGTCATTGACAATATGAAGAAAATGTACGGACAGGCGTTTACGATTTATGCACTTTGCGAATACGCTGCTGCTGCCAATGTGCCTCAGGCTTTGGAAAAAGCCTTGGAAATTTTTGAATTGATTGAAACCCATAATTATGATCAGGAGTACCAAGGTTATTTTGAGGCAGCCAACCGGGATTGGTCTATAGCAGAGGATATGCGCCTCAGCGCTGCGGATATGAACGAGAAAAAATCCATGAACACTCATCTGCATCTGATGGAAGCCTATACGAATTTATATCGGCATTCCAAGGATGTCCGGGTAAAAAAGCAACTCAAGGGAATGATTGGGAATTTTCTGAATCATATCATCGATGCTGAGACCTTTCATTTTAAACTTTTTTTCGATGAACATTGGCGCTGTAAATCTTATGGTGTTTCTTTTGGACATGACATTGAAGGCGGCTGGCTGCTGACAGAAGCGGCAAATTTATTAGGCGATGGACAACTGATTGAACGGGTCAGGGATGTGGCTATGAAAATGGCTGAAGTAACACTGGCCGAGGGAATTGATGCAAACGGTGGAATTATCCTCGAGAGAAACGGGAACGGAAATTTGCTTGCCGATGAATTTTACTGGTGGCCCCAGGCTGAAGCTGTAGTCGGTTTTTTTAATGCCTGGGAAATCACTCAGGATGAAAAATACTACCAGGCAGCGGTAAAAATCTGGAATTTCATCGACCAGCATTTTGTCGACACGATACACGGCGAATGGTTTTATGAAGTTT
>JAGLWX010000189.1 GCA_023133185.1 Fidelibacterota bacterium | reverse complement strand
ATATCGCTGTTGGCGTTGATAGGCGTTATTTATTTGGTTGCTATACCGTAGAAGTCAATAATTAATTTTTAAAAGGCGGTAATTGTTTAACAATTGCCGCCTTTATTTTATCTGTCAGAACACAAGAAATTTCCACTATTAAGATATTGGAAAATTTTAAATCAGACGGCGGCAGGTTAACGGCATCTTTTTCGGTTGTAATGATAAACCGGCAGTTCTGCTTTTCGGCTATCAGGATCAGATCATTGATCTCATTTTCTGAATACTTATGATGATCGGGAAAGGTTTTTGTAATTGGCGGGGTTTGTGTCAATTGCCGGATGGTATCGAAAAATTGTCGAGGATTTCCCAGTCCGCAAAAACTCAACACCTTTTTATTCTTCAGATTTTCTTGAGATAATTCCTCACGATCGGAGAAACTGAATATTTTCCGAACCGAAAAAGGCAGCGCCGATACATAGAGATCGTTTTGTTTTGCATGAAAAAACTCAGCTATATGTTGTGGTAAATTCGCTGTGCGGGTTACGAGCAGCATGTCGGCTCTGCGCAAGCCTTTCCATGATTCCCGCAGACGGCCCGAAGGGAAGACTGCTTCTTTAGCGGGATCGTTGTAGCTGTCCCATAACACAATATCAAGGTCCCGGGCGAGGTAACGGTGCTGAAACGCATCATCGGCAATCACAACAGTGCAATTGTATTTTTCGATTGCACACCGGGCTGCTTTAACCCGATCTGCATCGGCAATTATAACCGTGTTTCCGGATTTATGTGCAATAAGGTACGGCTCGTCGCCGGCTTCCTGAGGTGACGTCAGAATTGATTTACCGTCCTTGACGATTATCTGTCCCTTGCTTTTACGGTGATAGCCTCTTGTAATCACGCCAACTTTGTAACCTTTTGATTCAAGAAAGGAAGATAACGCAATGACAAAAGGTGTTTTTCCGGTGCCGCCAAGAGTAATGTTTCCGACCGAAATGACGGGAACATGAAACCGGGTTTCTTTAAGAATTGATTTATCAAATAAATAGTTGCGGAGCCCGGTGATGAATCTGTACAACCAGGAAAAAGGCAGCAGTAAAAACCGTAATAATCTGAACCGGTGACTCATGATGATTTCATATTGCTATAAATATTCCAGAATGATTCTGGCGGCTCGCTCGGAGGCGCCGGGCTTTCCAAGACGTAGTGTTACATTTTTCAGGAATTGAATGGTCTCATCCCGTCGCCGGGGATTTGATAAAATTGTATCAGCTTCGCCGGCAATTGTATCGGCATTAGCGTCATGCTGTATCAATTCGGTAACGCCTCCTTTATTGGCAATTAAATTGGCAATGGTAATGTACGGGACTTTAATCAATAATTTTCCCAGCTGATATGAGAGAGAATTTAAATGATAGATGACGATCATGGGAGTATTGAAAATCGTTGCCTCAAGGGTTGCCGTACCGGAAGACATGATCAGTAAATCCGATTCTTTCATGAGTTGATGATTATTGTTTTCGATCCAATAGAGCCACTCAAAGTCATAAACTTTTCTGTATGCCGACATATCGATTTCAGGTGCAATTGATACTGCGGCGACTATTTCAGGGAATTTGCCTCTTAGTTTTTTCATTGATTCAATCATAACGGGCAGGTGTCTCTGTACTTCCTGAAGCCTGCTGCCGGGAAATAAACCGATTACAAGAGAAGCACTCGAGGGACGAATTGAAGTTGATTGCAGCACAGTATTTTTTTCTTTGGCAATCTGGTCCAATAACGGATGACCGACGAATTGTGCATTTACGCCTCGTTTGCGGAACCACTCTTCTTCAAATGGCAGGATACAGAGTACTTCTTTGGTATAGCGTTCAATTTTTTTAATTCTGGACTGATGCCATGCCCAAACCTGGGGACTGATATAATAAATAACGGGGATCTTGCGTTTTGAGACAGCCTTTGCCAATCTGAGATTGAAACCCGGGTAATCGATGACGACCACCAGATCGGGTTTTATTTTATCGATATGGCGCAGAGTATTTTTCCATAATTTACGGATAAAGGGCAGGTGTTTGACTACTTCGGCGAAGCCCATAATAGAGGTTTCCCGGATGTGATACAGCAACTCGGC
>JAGLWX010000188.1 GCA_023133185.1 Fidelibacterota bacterium | reverse complement strand
TAATCGCCGAGACGAGGTTTCCGCCGTGAATATCTCCGGAAAGTTCCCCGGCTGAGATGAATATTTTTTTAGATGACATGAAGCCTGTGAACTATAATTTCTTTTATTAAAATAACTATCAGAAAAATACATTGATTTATCAGGGTCGATTTTTCAGCGCGAATTACTTTGTTCCAGGATACCCGCTCTATGGTTTTATCCGGCTGCCAGGCAGTGAACCGTGGAAACAGACGGTGTACGTTTTGTCTATATTCCTGATAATTTTCGCCAAATAAATCGGCGAGTGTCTTCTCTTCCAGAGAAATGATCATACCGTATTGAAAAACAAAGTAGATCAATGCGATGAACATCAGGTAAAAAACCCATAGCCCGCCGGCAAATAATGCAAACCCCATATAGATAATAACATTACCAAGGTATAATGGATTTCGCACATAGGAATATATACCGCCGGTACATAATTTTCTCGCGCCTACTTTTCTGGTACGTGTTCGACCTCCGGCAACCCGTACGCCCGATATTCTGATAAGTT
The DNA here is from genome assembly GCA_023133185.1 of Fidelibacterota bacterium. GTDB lineage: Bacteria > Fidelibacterota > UBA2242 > UBA2242 > UBA2242 > UBA9312. The sequence continues at coordinate 3,399 of JAGLWX010000188.1, read as the reverse complement.
CACCGATAGCGGAAAGTACCAAACCGGAAACGACGCCCCATCGCGTCATGTCGGACTGAACAATTAACAGAATAACAAAAGGTAAGGGGGTTATCCCGCGATATTTAAAGAATATATTACGAATGTCCATTATTGTACCTTGTTTAATGTTGACTGGATTTGTTTTTCGATTTTAAGCGCGATTTCCAGTGCCCTCTTCCCATCTTCGCCGCTGACCGGTGGTGGTGTGCCTGTTTCGACGGCATGTGTAAATGCCCGCAGCTCTTCAAGCATGGCATTGGATTTATCGGTATCAAGCTTTTTATACGTAATGACCTTCTTTCGGTCGGAAGCAGTTACCAGTTCGGCAATTGGAATTGATCCTTCCGGAAGTTCGCCGACGCTTTCTGAAAGAGAATATATTTCAGTCTGATTGTTCAGAAAATCGATGGAAATATAAGCGTCTTTCTGGAATATTCTGATTTTGCGCATCTGTTTATTTGACACTCTGCTGGCGCTGATATTGGCAACACAGCCATTGGTAAATTTTATCCGGGCGTTGGCAATATCGATAGTGTCGGTGAGAATTGGGGCGCCGACGGCGTCAATCTGTTCGATATCCGACTGAACCAGTGACAGGATGATATCGATATCATGGATCATAAGATCAAGTATGACCGCAACATCGGTACCGCGGGGATTAAATGGTGATATACGGTGGGATTCGATAAACAGCGGTTTAATTGGATAGCCTTTCAAACCGGACAGCGCCGGATTAAACCGTTCTATATGACCTACCTGGAGCACCAGATTTTTCTCTTTTGCCAGTCCGATGATTTCGTCGGCTTCATCAATGGTTTGCATGAAGGGTTTTTCACAAAAAACATGAATTCCTTTACGAAGGGCTTTCTTTGCGACATCGTAATGTGAAATTGTCGGTACTACTATCGAAATAGCATCGCAGTTATTTAATAACTGATTCAGTGATGTGAAAGAGGTCGCCATGTATTCTTTCGCAATTTGATCACTGCGCTTTTGATCAGTATCAAAAAAGCCGACCAATTCCACATTTTCAAGTGATTGCAGGTTTTTTATGTGCCATTTTCCCAAGTGCCCGGCGCCAATTACAGCTATTTTCAGCATAAAGACCTCATTTTTGTTATAAAATATAATTCTTGAACCGCAATATAAAAAATGATATCCTTTCCCAATGATTTCAGTTTGAACATAAAAAAGTGGTTTTCGGTCATTTGGCTGCTCCTATTTCTTTGACATTCCTTGGTAAATTTCGTACTTTTCCCCGATTGGAAAATTGAAATGAAAAAACATCAATATTTAAAAAAACCTAATAAAGTTATCGCTAATCGTCGAAAAGATGAAAAGAGATTACTGCTTGCATTCATAGGCGTCATCTGGCTGCTATCAGTTGTCCTGATATATTTTTATCCTAAATCGGCGCCGTCGAAAAGCATCGTGTATCTTGAAGGAAGATCTTTTTTAAATAACACGGTGCGAAACTCGCTGGCAAAACAGGGCTTTAACGAAATTCAGATCGAAAGTGATAACACTCATGGACTTTTCCTGGCATTTGCTGTTCCGCCGGGAATGAGTGACAAAGAAGCGATCGAAACAGTCAAACCCATCATTCAGAGAAAGGGTTGTAGTGTCCGGAGTGTCAATCGCTTTTCTCAAAACCGTGGATTTATGGTGTTGGTCGATTATTACAACCAGTCGATTGGTACAATCACATTTCTGAAGGGTGAGAATTTAAATGATTACCTGATTCTAAAAGGTGAATTGCGGAGCAAACCAAAGTTAGCGGTTATTATTGATGATTTTGGCTACAGTAACGGCGAAGTGATCCGGGGGTTCATTCAGCTAAATGCTAAATTAACCATGTCGGTTATCCCCGGACATCGATATTCACGCTGGACATCGTCCGAGGGCAAAAAATACGGGAAAGAGATTATTATCCATATGCCCATGGAGCCGGAACGTTCAGAATACAGTACAGGTGAGGATCAATATCTTATTAGGCACACAATGCGTTCTTTTGAGGTTGAACAGCGAATTTCCGACGCCATAATGGAGCTGCCGGAAGCGATCGGAATGAATAACCATATGGGATCATTGGTAACTGCCGATAAGGAAGTGATGCAGATGGTGATCAACAGCCTGAAGAAAAAGGGTCTGTATTTTATCGATAGTTTGACATCACCTCGAAGCATCGCTTATGAAGTCGCCAAGGTTCAGGGCATTCCGTCAGCCTTTCGTTCGGTATTTCTTGATAATATCCGTGATAAGAGCGAAATTCGGGCGCAGTTTGAAAAAGCGATAGAAGTCGCCAGGCGGCGTGGTTCGGCAATTGCCATAGGTCATGTTCATTTGGAAACGCTGGAAGTGTTAAAACAATTAATTGAAGCGGGCAGGTTTTCGGGGATTTCGCTTTGTTTTGCCTCGGAAATTGTTTTGTGAAAGGAACAAACTAAAATGCCTTATTTTGAAGTTAATTTTGATCCGTTTATCGCGCTGGGGAAAATAACGAATTCTCCGGTATCCAATCCGCTGAACCTGCTGAGCTTTGTGGAATCGGTTGGAGCTGCCGGCATCAGTTTTACTTATGGACCGGAAACAGGGCAGATGAACAATGTAGCCCTGTTGCGTTCTATGACTAATTGCCGTATAAACATCCGCGTTCCGGCTGACATGCAGGTCCTGCAGAAAGCGATTCTTTTACGACCGGACATCGTGACGCTCTGCGATATGGAAAAGGAAGATACAACCGTTCAAATTCCTTCTAAATCGATCAAGGAACTTGTCAACTCTGTGTTAAATATTGAGGACCTGGGTATTGCCATTCGTTTAAAACCCGATGTAAAGCAGTTAAAAGAAGCCTATCAGATGGGCATCGATGAAATCGAAATTGCCACAAATGAACTTGCTCGTCACGATAAACAGACGCCTTTTCTGGAATGTCTTGAAAAAATTACACATACTATTCATATAGGCAATAAAAATAATCTGCGTATATCTGCCGGTGGTGAGTTAGATCGACGCCTGATCAGGGCATTGAATGAAGTAATAGATGTGGAATTCATATCAGTTGGTAAAGCCTTATTATCCAGGTCGCTGATGTGGGGTCTTGAGAATGCCTTAAAAGAATTTAATGAAGTGATTGATATTAGATAATAAGGAGATTGTAGAAATGATTTTGGTTTCGAAACAATATATGGGCGACATTGTTGAAAGTTTTCATATTGGATATGCGGCTGCTGTAGATGAAAAGGGTGACATCATTTTTTCAGCAGGGGAGCCGGAATATCCCATATTTATTCATTCAGCTGCAAAGCCGTTCCAGGTGGTTGCACTGTTAGAATCCGGCGCAGTTGATAAATTCAACCTGACGGATGAAGAAATTGC
>JAGLWX010000187.1 GCA_023133185.1 Fidelibacterota bacterium | reverse complement strand
CAATATTTCAGATGATATGGCTCTTCTGGCGGTTCAGGGTCCTAAATGTTTCGATCTATTACAGAAATTAACCGATGAGCCGTTGCATAATATTCCCTATTATCATTTTATCGAAGGCAAACTTGCCGGGAAAGATATGATCATCTCCCGGACCGGATATACCGGAGAGAAAGGCTTTGAACTGTATCATGATCCGTCATATAGCACGGAGCTCTGGGATGCACTGTTTGAGGCAGGAATGAAATACGGCATTCAGGCGATTGGCTTAGGAGCCCGGGATACTCTGCGACTGGAAATGAAATATTGTCTCTATGGCAATGACATCGATCAGACAACCAATCCACTTGAAGCAGGTTTAGGATGGATCACCAAACTTAATAAAGACGATTATATCGGCAAGGATGCGCTTATCAAGGTCAAGGAAGCCGGTCTGAAACGCAGGCTGGTTGCATTTGAAATGGAAGATAAAGGAATTCCTCGTCACGGCTATCCCATCGTGGTTAATGATAAAGAAGTAGGTATTGTGACCAGCGGAACTCAATCACCCTCCTTAAATATAGGGATCGGTTTGGGATATCTCGCCAGGGAATACACGAAAACAGGAACAGAAATAGTTATAGATATAAGGGGGCGGAAACTGAAGGCGACTGTTGTAAAACCACCCTTCGTACCTTCACGAACACTATGAGCGCTAAACGTCAGGAAATAACCGGTCTTTTATTAATTGGGTTGGGAATATTAATATTCCTGTGCCTCATTTCGTACAATTCTCTGGAAGAACCGACTATCTCTAAAAATGTTGTTATCGGTAACTGGATGGGTATTTTAGGAGTATTTATTTCCCACTATCTGATTAAATATACTATCGGCGCCGCGGCTTTTATAATTCCGGTACTGCTCGTGTTGTGGGGTTGGTGGATTTTTGCCCGGCGAAATTTCAACGTGCTGATCCGTTTTACCATTTATGTTTGTCTGCTGTCGCTCCTGGTGTCTGTGGCGCTGGCGTTACCGGCGGTTAAACAACGAATTATTGGGTCCATCGGTTTCCGCTACAGCGGTTACGTTGGCGGAGTCATCGCTAAAACCTTTGTGGATTTTCTGGGATTTTACGGCACGGCGTTTTTCCTGGGGTTATTAGCCCTGGTTACTATCAGGGGTTATTTTTCATGGAGTTTTTACGGTCCCTTTGATAAGCTTCTAAACCGTAGCGCCAAAAAACGGGAGCGAGTTAAAGAGAAAAAAACTGAACCGAAGCCGGATAAAAAATCCAAAAAGAAAAAATTCCTGAAAAAACAAGAAGAAATTTCTCCTGTTATAGAGCCGGTAAAAAAAGAAATCACGATTTCACAGGAAGATATCGATCGTCCCCTGGAACCGCCTAAACCCAGACCTGCCAAAAAGAAAAAGCCGGCAGCCCCTGATTTTACGATTGATAAAGCTATTGGCAATGGCGATATCGAACATGTTGACACATTGCAGGAAAAGGTTCCAAAGCGGGAATACTTATTCCCGACTCTGGATTATCTGAACCTGCCGGAAGATTCTCAGCAAGTGAGCAGGGAAGAGATGCTGGAAAATGCCCGGTTGCTCGAGAATTCTCTGGAGACCTTTGGTGTCAAGGGGCGTGTTGTCCATGTATCCCCGGGTCCGGTGATCACCCGTTATGAGATTGAGCCCGCATCGGGTGTGCGGGTCAGCCGGATTGCCGGTCTGGCGGATGACCTGGCGCGAATTCTCCAGGCAAAGCGTATCCGTATCGTTGCCCCCATACCCGGGAAGTCGGTGGTTGGGATTGAGATTCCAAACCGTCATCCCTCGATAGTTTATTTACGAAGCATAGTAGGCTCGAAACTGTTTGCCGATGCCGACTCGAAATTGACCATCGCATTGGGTAAAACCACTTCCGGTGAAGCGAGCACTCTGGATCTGGTAAAAATGCCCCATCTCTTGATTGCGGGCGCCACGGGTTCCGGAAAAAGCGTCTGCATCAATACGATAATAGCTAGCATCTTATTCCGGGCGAAACCGGATGAAGTAAAATTTGTGCTGATCGATCCCAAGAAACTGGAATTATCGGTGTTTCGTGCCCTAGAGAAATACCATCTGATAACTTCGGAGGATCTTGATGAATATATCATCACCAGACCGGATAATGCCATTGTCGCATTGCGGTCGATAGAGGCGGAAATGGAGCGCCGCTATGATATACTGGCTGGCGCAACCGTTCGCAATATCGGGGAGTACAACAGTAAGGTAAGTAATGGTGATCTCGAAAAAGAGTATCTGCCTTATATTGTTGTGATCATTGATGAGCTGGCGGATTTAATGATGACCTCTGCCAAGGAGGTGGAGGAACCGATCACACGCCTGGCACAGATGTCAAGAGCCGTGGGTATTCACCTGATCATCGCGACACAACGTCCCTCGGTAAATGTGATTACCGGTGTGATAAAAGCCAATTTTCCGGCGAGAATTGCCTTCCAGGTAGCGTCAAAAATTGATTCCCGCACTATCCTGGATGCAAATGGCGCAGAAAAGCTCCTGGGTCGTGGCGATATGTTGATTACCACGCCGCAAAATCCGGAACCGGTGCGTCTTCACAGCGGCTATATTTCGCTTGATGAACTGGAAAAAATCCTGGGCCATATTCAGAAACAGCCCAAACCGGGAGATGTAGAATTACCATCTGTTAAGGATGAACAATCCGATGAGTTCAGTGGTTTATTAAATGGCGAACGGGACGCCCTGTTTTATGAAGCGCTGCGATTAGTGGTTACGCACCAACAGGGATCGATTTCGCTGCTGCAGCGCCGGCTTAAAATTGGCTATTCCCGGGCAGCCCGTCTGATTGATGAATTAGAAGCAGCCGGAATTGTAGGACCTTTTACCGGGAGTAAAGCTCGCAATGTTCTGGTTGATGAAACCTATCTCGAAGATATCGATACGGACCAGTTCGATTAACGAACTAAGTCGGTCACAGTGAGAAATATCACAATAGATAGTTACGTAATAAAGTATATTCGGAAGTTATTTTAACAATGATCAAAAAATCTATAATCCTGATCTGTAATGTTATGCTTATATTTTTATATAACCATAATCTGCCGGCAGGAGATACGCAGATCGATCGACGACGATTAAGCGATATGTCACACCATTATCTGTCCAAAGCGCCCTTTGCTTTAGATTTTGAGATTATTCAATATACCAACGAGAATGATTATCAGTCGCTTATCGGAATGTTTTATATGACCGGCAGGGATAGCTTTCGAGCCGATATTATGGATCAGGAAATAATCTTTGACGGCGATTGGCTGTGGAGTTGGGATAAAGAGACCGGTCAGGTGATTGTCGAGCCGCTGGATCCCCAATCCAGCCTGAAATTTATTTTTGATATGTTGCGGGGCAACTGGGAATCGTTTATCGTAAATTCGGTGACGTCATCGCAAAAAGACAGCGCTTTAACACTTGAATTAATGACGGCTGATGAAAATTCATTTTTTAAAACCATACAGTTGCATATAAGTCCTGTGACGAATAGACTTTTATCTGCCATGTATATCGATTTTAAAAACGGAAAAACGGAAATTAGTTTTACAAAACCGCAGACCATCGAAAAGAAAGCAGCCGGACAACTGTTTGACACACAACGATTTGAATCCGGGGAACTTATTGACTTGCGACCATAATTATGAATGAAAAATCAAGATTCAGGCGGCGCTTTATTAATTATAAAACCATGATCGGATTGGGAATAAGCGTACTGGGGCTGTATCTGGGATTCAGAAAATTTGATTCCCGGGAATTTTTCATGTCGCTGAAAGAGACTGATCTGTTACTGTTTTTCCTGGCGATGCTGCTTATGATATTTTCCATATACTTAAGATCGATTCGCTGGAAATACCTGGTGCTTCCGTTAAAAAAGGTTCCGCTGAAGGACCTGTTCGGTTCAATGATGATCTGTTATTTTGGGAACAATGTCTTTCCTTTACGGGCAGGGGAGTTACTGCGGGCATATTCACTACATAAAGTAACCCTGTTATCGACTATTTCGATTTTTGGGACTGTGGTTGTCGAACGCATCCTGGATATGATCGTTTTCATGATCATTTTGCTTGTATCCGCAGTTATCTTTCCCGCAATGCCGGTATGGGTCAAATGGAGTGGAGCAGCCGCAGGAGCAGGATTAATAATGATCGCGGTATTATATGTCTTATACCAGCGCAGACGTGAGCCAATTAAGCGGTACCTGAACAGCAAATTACATAGCTCTTCGCATACAAAAATATTACAGCCGGTACGTCATTTTTTGAGAGGTATCAGGACTTTACGTAATACGCCGCATCTGGGGCTAATTTCGGTGCTTTCCGCTATAATTTGGTTGCTCGCCATTTTTGAATATTGGCTGATTGGAAGTTCGCTGCATGTATTTTTCAGCATTCAAAATCTTTTGTTGATTTTTTTCGTAACTTCCGCTATTATATCCGTGCCCTCGGCGCCCGGATATGTGGGAACCTATCATGCAGGTGCGATCGGAATTTTGGTGTATCTGGGATATGAATTGAGCCAGGCACAGGTGATAGCGGTTATTTTGCATGCGGTTGGATTTTTGTCTTTGACATTGATTGGATTTATCTATTTTATTAAATATCATATCCATGTGCAGGATACGTCGCTGAAAGAAGTTCAAATTGATAACGATTATTAAGGTGCTTAGATGGAAAGAATGAACGGACAAGGACAAGGTGATTTTCAGGAAAATGAGGTATCCTTACAGGATTACCTGCGAATAATATATAGAGGACGCTGGATTATTCTTATTTCCTTTTTACTGATAATGGTGGCAACCGTCTATTTCACATTTACATCGCCGCCGGTTTATGAGTCCTCCTCGCTCTTAATGCTGGCAGGCAGACCGGGACAAACCACGGCGCTTTTCCAAAATCCGTTCATGGCGGGAAATTACCTGAAAGTGAATAATGAGATCGAGGTGTTAAAAAGCAATTATCTCGCTCGCCGTGTGGTGTCAAGAATGAAATCATCGGTAATTGCGGATAGTCTGTATGTTCTCGGTATCAGGGAATATCAGCAGAAAGGCATCAGGTTCCCGGATATTTTGGGCGGAATTAAAACGGGATTGAAACGAATTTTACTGGGTCCCGCCGATACTTCTCTTGCAGTCATAGATACACTGGACCGGGCGATTGTCCGCGGTCTGAAAGATGCCACGAAAGTTGAACCCATCCGCGACACCGAGGCGATTCGCCTGACAGTCAGTTCGGTCGATCCCTATGAAGCAGCTTACCTTGCCAATTTGATTGCCGATGAATACTATGAATTGGATCTGGAATTTAATCTTGGTGAGGTCGTAGAAATGAAGGACTTTCTGGAAGAACAATTGGTGGATATCGAAAAAGATCTGACCAAATCGGAAGAAGCCTTGACAGAATTCCAGAAGCAGGAAGGTGTTTATGTTCTGGAGGAAACCGCCCAGGTTCTGATCGATCAACTTTCCACCTTTGAAGCAACCTATTATACATCTCTCGCAGATCTGCAGGTGTCTCGTCAAAGAATGGCAAATCAGCAGAAGATGCTCAATGAGCGTGAAAAGTGGATTGTCGGGGAAGCTATCAATACTACAAATCCCTTAATTAATCAATTGCGCATGGCGATTGCTGAAATGGAAGCGGAAAAGATAACCGTAATGAC
>JAGLWX010000186.1 GCA_023133185.1 Fidelibacterota bacterium | reverse complement strand
TAGAACAGTCGCAAATCTCCCTTGATTTGTTAAGCCGGGTCCTATTTAATAGTGTGGAAGTTATTGCGCTTGAAGAGAAGAGTAAAGAATACAAAAAACTGGTCAATCAATATGCCGCTGAACTGAATAAACTTCCTCAACGCAGCCTGGAATTTGCCCGCCTGGACCGGGACCGACAGGTCAATGAAAAATATTACATATTGATGAAAACCAAGTTCCAGGAATCCCGCATAACCGAAGCCAGCCGGATCAGTAATGTCCGGATCGTTGACCCGGCGGTTCCGCCCGAGAGACCGGTCAAGCCCAAGAAAAAAATGAATCTGCTGTTAGGTATCTTTATGGGATTGGGGCTTGGCGTCGGGATTGCCTTTGTGAAAGAGTACCTGGATCATTCGATCCGCAGCAGTGAGGATTTGGAGAAATTGGGATTAACTACTATCTCCATTGTGCCGAAAATTAATATTAAAAGCGCTCAGGAAAAAATCCAACAAAATGGCAAAGTTGATGATGAAGAATATGCTTTGAAATCACGCCTGATTTCCCATTATGATCCAAAATCCACAGTTGCCGAAGCCTACCGAACCCTGCGGACGAATATCCAGTTTATGAATCCCGATAAACCGCTGCAGAGTCTGGTAGTATCCAGCGGCGGACCCGGGGACGGTAAATCCACAACGGTGGCAAATATTGCAATTACCTTTGCAAACTTGGAGAAAAAGGTGTTGTTAATCGACGCTGACTTGCGGAAGCCGATTTTACATAAAGTATTTGATGTGCCGCGGGGACCGGGATTGACCCACCGGCTGGTTCAGGATTTGAACGATCAGGATGTGATCCGTGAAACCCAGGTTCCTCATCTGTACCTGGTAACCTGTGGGGATGTTCCGCCAAATCCATCGGAACTTCTGGCGAGTCAAAAGTTGAAAGATTTCATCGCGCGGATGAAAGCGGAATATGATATCGTATTGATCGATTCACCGCCGATTATTGCGGTTACGGATGCTAGCATCTTATCAAAATTGACCGACGCGATTATGCTGGTTGTGAATTCAGGCAAAACTGATCAGCGTGTGCTGAAACGGTCCATTGATCTGTTATCACAGGTTAAAACCAATCTGATCGGTGCGGTATTAAACGGCGTCAATATCTCCGCCGGCTATGATTCATACTATTACTACTATCACTACTATTACTATTATGCCGATACCGGTGATAAAAAGAAGGGTTCAAAGCGCTCGCGCAGAAAACGACCCAGATTAATTGATAAAATAAGAGGTTAGGCATAATAAAGCGCTCAGATATTATTATGATCTGAGCCATTATACAACGAATAATTATTTCAGGCGCCATGCTGCAACTGAATCAGATTTATCATCAGGATTGCATCGAAGGGATGCAGCTGCTGGATGACAGTAGCGTTGATTTAATCGTCACCGATCCGCCCTTTGCGATTGATTTCAAGGCAAAACGATCGAATTATAACCGGACATCTTCCAGGGTTCTGGAAGGATATAAAGAAATTCCCCGGGAAGATTATTACCGGTTTACGGTTCGCTGGATGGGCGAGGCGTACCGAATCCTGAAAAATAGCGGCAGCATGTATGTTTTTTCCGGGTGGAATAATCTGAAGGATATTCTCAACGCTATCGAAAAACTTGGGTTTATTACGGTAAATCATATCATCTGGAAATATCAATTCGGAGTTGTGACGCGCAGACGTTTTGTCAGTTCTCATTATCATTGCCTTTTCGTCTGCAAAGATGATAAAAAACGCAAATTCTATCCCTTTGCCCGCTTTAGAAAAGAGGATAGAGATGAAAACGGGCGTAGTCTGCATTACCGTGATAAAGAAGACGTCTGGATAATCAAAAG
>JAGLWX010000185.1 GCA_023133185.1 Fidelibacterota bacterium | reverse complement strand
GATCAAAGGTAAAAAATTCCTCGATCGCGATGACACGCGATCATACGGACCTGAAACTATCACAATTCATGGTCTTGATCCCGGAACATACCGCTATACTGTTCATAACTACAGCGGCAGAAGCGAGATTTCCGGTGACGCCCTGTCGAGAGGCAATATTAATGTGAAAATATATAACGGCGACCAATTGCTAAAAGAATACCGGATGCCGCCGGGAACTTCCGGCAACTATTGGCGTGTGTTCGAAATAGATGGTGAGACGGCGACTATTCGTGATATAAACCAGACCGGGTTTGAAAAAGACCCGGACGAATTATAAAAGATTACTTTACTTGCACAAACTTTGCGACGATTACTTTAGTGCCGCAGCTCCGGAAATTTATCCGTAATTTTGCTCCATCTCCCATTCCATTTACTTCCATTACTTTCCCAACTCCAAATATTTTATGGGATACTATCGAGCCGCGGACGGCGGTTTTTCTTCTCGTTGGCATATCTGTTCCCTGGTAAGCAACTTCAGACGTATTCCGTCGTGAATACTGTCTTCGTTTGGAAGCAATGACGCCTTCCCGGAGCGATTTTACCTCAATAAGCTCTTTAGGAATTTCGCTCAGAAACATCGAATCCGGTAAATATTGCATTTCGCCGGCACGGTTGCGCACCTGAGCCGATGATAAAAATATTTTTTCCATCGCTCTCGTCAAACCAACATAAAACAGACGGCGCTCTTCTTCTACAGCCTTTTCGGAATTGTTCCGATCAAGCGGAAATAAGCCTTGGTTTAACCCGCAAATGAATACAACGGGAAATTCCAACCCTTTCGCACTATGCAACGTCATCAATGATACGGTGTTCTTTTCCTCTTCCCAGACGTCGATATTTGCCAAAAGAGAAACCTTCTCCAGATAGGCTTCCAAATTAGCGTCTTCAACGGTCATGCAGAATTCAGAGATATCATTTAAAAGTTCATCAATATTCGCCAGGCGCTGGATAGATTCTTCCCCGCCCTGTTTTTTAAAGTAAGACCGGAGCCCTAATTCATCAATAATAATCCGGGTCCACTCTTCAAATGCAAGTTTTTCTTTCGAATCGTCAACTCTTTTTATCATATCGATAAATTCCAGGACCGCCTTTTTAGAACGTTGTGAAAGTTCCAGAAAATCCACATGATTTAAGGCTTCCAAAAGAGTTATTTGCTTTTTTACTGCAAATGCGTCAATCTCGCTCAGCGTCTGTTTGCCGATTCCCCTGGGAGGAAAATTCAGGATTCGTCTTAGACTGACATCGTCTTTGGGATTCGAAAAAACGCTGAAATATGCCAGAATATCCTTGATCTCTTTACGCTCATAAAACTTTACACCGCCGATAATATTGTACGGAATATCGTTTCTCCTCAGAATTTCTTCAAAGATACGGGTTTGGGCATGGGTACGGTAAAAGATGGCAAAATCTTTAAATGTTCGTTTTTTCTTCAGAATTTCCTGCCGGATATTTGCCGCTATCCTGGCTGCTTCATCATAATCGCTCTCCGCCTCAATTTTTATAAGAAGATCGCCGTCACTCTTTCGTGACCATAGTTCCTTTTTTGCCCGGTTAATGTTATTCGCAACAACCCCGGACGCCGCCTTCAGAATATTATTGGTTGATCGATAATTCTGTTCAAGTTTGAATACTTTGCATTCCGGGTATTGCGCATCAAATTTGAGGATATTCTCGATATTGGCGCCCCGCCAGCTGTATATACTCTGGTCATCATCTCCAACAACACACAAATTACGGTGTTTCTTCGCAAGAAGATCGATAAATAAAAATTGGGGCTTGTTTGTGTCCTGGTACTCATCAATCAGAATGTACCGGTACCTGAGCCGGTATTTTTCCAAAAGCCCCGGAACTTCATCAAATAATTCTAACGGCAATAATAATAAATCATCGAAATCAACGGCATTGGACCGTTTAAGAGCTTTCTGATAGAGCGGATACAGCTCTTTTACGATATATTCAAAGCGGTTTCCCGGTCTTGGCTTAAAATTCTCAGGACTTGTCAGCCAATTTTTTAAATAGGATATACGCGACAATATATTTTTAGGTAAAAATCCCTCCAAATCAATATTAGAATCACTGATTACCTTCTTAATAAGTTGGCGCTGGTCGCTTTCGTCATAGATGGAAAAATATTTTGAGTATCCAAGGTGTTCGATCTCTTTTCTCAGGATCCGGGCGCAAATCGAATGAAATGTCCCGATATGCATGAACCCGGCTTGTTTTCCAACGAACTTTTCAACCCTGACACGCAGCTCCTGGGCGGCTTTATTGGTAAACGTAACAGCTAAGATATTTTGCGGGGCAACGGCGCCGGATTTTATAAGGAAAGCTATTTTATGAGTTAGTACTTTTGTTTTGCCGCTGCCGGCGCCGGCGAAAATCAATTGCGCACCATCCAGATACTCCACGGCGCTCTTCTGTTGCGGATTCAAATCACGTAATGGATCCAATATCATTTTCCCCTTTTTGCGTCCCGGGCTACTTTTCGCCGGACATGTTGAAATCGTCTCTTTGCTTTTAGAAAACTGTCATAATCACTGGTAAAATAATGTGTCCCATCTCCAACAGCCACCATATAGAGATAATCAGTTTTTGCCGGGCAGGTTGCAGCTATAATGGATTTGATTCCGGGATTATTTATGGGTCCCGGTGGAAGCCCTCGTTTTTTATATGTATTATAAGGTGAATCAATATCAAGGTCATTGTTTAACAATCGACGCGGTCCGTCCGGTATGATGTATTGGATTGTCGGATCGGACTCAAGCCTCATCCGCTTCCGCAGCCGGTTGACATAAACAGATGCGACGAGCGCACGCTCATTATCGTTCATACACTCTCCTTCTACAATTGACGCCAGGGCAAGAACTTCATGGAGAGACCGATTAGAAGCTCTGATTGCGTTTCTGATCGAATCATCGACCATTTCGTGAAAGCGGTTTACCATCTTTTGAATTACAATCAGAGAATTATCGGAATCGTTGAAGTCGTAAGTATCAGGGAATAAATAGCCTTCCAACGATGGTGATTCAATACCAAGTTGTCTCAGCACAGTGGTGTCATTCATATAATGCATGAATTCATCGTATTCGAAATTCAACTGTCCGGCAAGCAATCGGGCGATCTGCTTTACCTGATAACCTTCGGGAACCGTAATCCTGACCGAATGCACCTGTGAAGTTGAAAGAGTGCGGATTAAAGAACGATAATGTTTTACTTTCTGAAGATTAAAAAAACCGGCTTTCAGTGATTTACTTTTTAACATCAGATGAGCCGCCAGAATAAAGGAGTTGGGATTGCTGATTATTTCCCTCTCTTGCAGCTGCTCCGCGATCTGACTCAGATTTCTCCCTTTAGGAATGGTAATTTCGGTATTCTCCTGATCAATGCGAACCGGAATCGACAATACAATAAATCTCAGTGATAAAATGACGACCAAAAGAACAATAGCGACAAATACGTAATTATTTTTCGCCAGTTTAGTCAATAAATCTTTCAATTTTTTGGTTCTTTCTATTTTTTAGTTGGTCGATATACTAAAAATATAAAATCTGATTATCCATTAGAATGTAATCAAAATCGAAACGGTATCGGAATAAAAGTTAAAATAAAAATTATCAGGGCAATGATCCCAATTGTCTTTTCATATTTGGTTACCGGTTCATATTCATCCATAATCGGTGGATGTTTCATGCGGGTTAGAAAATAAACCAGCGCCGCCCACACCAGCCAATTAATAGAAAATATGCTTAAAAATATTATGACGCTCAGCGAACCCCAGCCGATTTTTTTATACCATTTCCCAAGTAGCGCATAGGCAATATGTCCGCCGTCTAACTGACCGATCGGAAGAAGATTCAACATCGTCACAAGCATTCCGATCCACGCAGCGAAACCGACCGGATGGAGAATAATATCCATATTATCAGTTAATTGCGGATACATAATAAAGGTAGCGATTTTCATCAATATTGACTCGCCTAACTTTAATCCGATATCGCTGGAATCCATTATAACTGTAGATAATGCCAACCCGATAAAGAGCGCCGGAACCGCAATTAAAAACCCCGCAATCGGACCTGCCGCGCCAATCTCGACCAGGGCGCGCCGCTTACGAACCGGCGACCGCATTTTAATAAACGCTCCAAACGTCCCGATAATAGTCGGCGCAGGAATAAAATACGGAAGCGTGGCATCGACTTTATGTTTTTTCGCCAATAGAAAGTGACCGAGTTCATGTACTCCGAGAATCAACATCAGCGTCACAGAAAAGGGTATGCCTCTCACGATCAATAGCGGATTCTGTAGCGGATTCACGCCTTCCATCAACGAACCGGCAAACAAGGTTGTAAAGATTGTCATGATAAAAAGCATAAGATTGATTCTCGGTATATTGCCTATAGTTGGCTGAAAACGTATAGTAAAAATGTCCCTGTAATTTTCCTGTTTATGATGAATTTTATGGATTAGACCTTTGGTTTTGCGACGAATATCCTCGACGGTTTGCCCGGGTTTTAAATAGCCCTCGACCACCAAAGCGTCTTTATTTTCAGCGACGCCGGTAACCTGAATCCAGTTGCTTAATAGCACTAAAATCTGTTGTTTCTTATATTCGTCCATATTCGATCACATTGGATACTAAGGGGCTAAAATTACGATTCAATCCTATCTAAATCAATCAGAAATCCAACTAAAGTTAACCAGAAATTTTAGCGCTGTACCTAATATTATGTCGAGATGATATAACCGCCCTTTCATCCTCTCCTTGGCAAGCCTGGATTTCCAATTTCTGGAGAACTTCAGGAAATTTAAATTTGCAGAATCCAAATTCATAAAAATTTATTTTTGTTTTTTGCCGCTTTCAGTAGTATTTTCCGCACCGTATCTTATTGTCCGAATGCCAGATACGGGATACTAAAGGTAAATGAATGATGTCAATCGTAACCGCTATACGCCACAGATGGAATTCCCCGGGAGGATATCGTGAATTACTGCGTATCGCTATTCCGCTGATCCTCAGCACCAGCGCCTGGTCGATCCAGCACTTTGTTGACAGGATGTTCCTGACCTGGTATTCACCTGAAACAATAGCAGCCGCAATGCCTGCCGGTGTTTTTAACTTTATGATCATGTCTTTGTTCATCGGCACAGCCGGTTATATCAGCACATTTGTTGCTCAGTACCACGGATCAAAACAATTCAGAAACATCGGTCCTATCGTCTGGCAGGGAATTTACATTGCGATCATTGGGGGAATATTTCATTTTCTGTTAATACCATTGGCAAAACCGATATTCGGATTCATCGGTCACGCCCAAGATATCCAATCCCTCGAAATCATCTATTTTCAAGTTCTCTGCATGGGCGCATTTCCGGCTATCGCCTCTTCTGCCCTTTCGGGATTCTTTAGCGGACGCGGAAAAACCTGGCCGCTTATGTGGATCAATGTTTTAGTAACAGCTATTAACATCGTACTTGATTATTACCTGATATTCGGCAACGGCGGCTTTCCTGAACTTGGTATCAAAGGCGCCGCCATTGCAACAGTCATTTCAGCTTGTGTCGGCTTTTTAATCTATCTGATTATCATTTTACGACCGTCGTTCTGCAAAGAATATTGCACTCTGTCGGGTTGGAAGCTGGAATTTTCACTCTTCAGGCGGCTCATTAAGTTCGGCTTTCCAAACGGCGTCCAGTTTTTCATCGATATGGCTGGCTTCACCGCTTTCCTGATGATTGTCGGCAAACTCGGCAGGGATTCTCTGGCGGCGACTAATATCGCTTTCAACATTAACAATCTCGCCTTCATGCCGATGATCGGGTTTGGCATCGCCGTGTCTGTCCTCGTTGGTCAACACCTTGGCAATGATAAACCGGAACTCGCCCGGAAAAGCACCTATTCGGGGTTTCACATCACCATATTTTATATGTCGGCAATGGCGATACTGTATCTTACGTATCCGGAACTGTTCATCAAACCATTTGTCGCCGGATCAGAACCTCAGGCGTTGGCGTCAATCAGGAAAATCGTCGTCGTGCTCCTTAAATTTGTCGCTGTTTATTCTATTTTCGATACCTTTAATATCATCTTCGCTGCGGCGATCAAAGGCGCCGGCGACACCCGTTTTGTCATGCGGATGCTTGGCGTTCTGTCGGTTTGCCTGCTGATTATCCCGAGTTATTTTGCATTGATCGTCTGGAAACAGAGTATCTTCACCGGATGGGCTATCGTAACGATCTATATCATCGCGCTCGGTGCAGCATTCTATATCCGCTTTCTGGGCGGAAAATGGAAAGAGATGCGGGTAATTGAAAAACCCACGCCCGGCTTGCCATCTACATTTGCTGAGACGCCTACGCCGGATATGTAATCGCTAATTCATCTAATTTAACGTTTATAAAATCATAATTTCCGAACAGTGTTATTATCTTCATCAATAGTAATCAAATTCTGTTTGTACAACCGGTACGTAGTTCAACAGACGGTAGAATGAATTTGTTAATCCCCTACAGGGAAATCTTTCCAGGGGGAACGAATGTATTTTACAATACCATAACCGCTACGCGGTATCCTCGTTTGCTCGGATACATTTTGAACCATCGGCAGAATATCGCTTTTTCAGAAGTTGCCCATATCATCCTTCGGAAGGTTTTTTTATTATGACATAGACGCTTATCTTACCGAATCTTCGGAAGGTTATCCCGGAGAAGCGTCAGAGCGAAGCCCTGTATCTTGAACAAACAAGACCCGGTTAAATATGCTTCGCCCCAAAGAAATATGCTTCGCATTTCACAGGGTAAACATTTAACGGATTAAAGGTGTTTGTTTTATTTTTCTGCACATCTAAAATTAGCGCGAAAAAGAGCAAAGATTAACCCCCGGTTTTAACCGGGGGACGAAGGTTTGCACTATGTTTCCGACGGGAAGACCTGTCAGGTTTAGTAGATTTTTCTACTTAAGATAGGGGTAAGCGATGAAACCTGACAGGTCTATGTCGTTTCTTTTTCCGGAAGATTTTACAGTACTTTTACAAAACCAATACAAAATGTTCCGTATAATAGACAGTAAAATTTCGGCAAATGATAAATAAAGGAAGAAATAAAAATGATTGGAAAAATGCCAAAGCTGAAAATAGGAAAACTGACTTCGGAGATACCCATCATTCAGGGCGGCATGGGCGTTGGAATATCTCTCTCCGGTTTGGCTTCGGCTGTTGCCAATGAGGGCGGTATCGGCATCATTGCGGCTGTCGGACTTGGAATGTTTAGAACGGACCTACCGGGCAATATAAGTGAAAAAAATTCCAGTGCGTTAAGACAGGAAATAAAAACAGCCCGTTCAAAAACCGATGGACTGATCGGGGTTAATATTATGATGGCGCTTTCGGATTCCGACAGCTTATTTGAAGTTTCAGTAGAAGAAAAAGTCGATGTCATCCTGGTGGGCGCCGGATTACTACTGAAACTTCCCTCTTGCATTGTCGATCAGGGACTTGGAAATATTCATACAAACTTTATCCCGATTGTGTCATCGGGCAGAGCAACGAAAATCATATTTCAGCATTGGGCTAAAAAGTATCGGCACATTCCCGATGCCGTAGTTGTAGAAGGTCCTCTCGCCGGTGGTCATCTCGGTTTCAAAGCTGCTGAGATCTGCGCTGAATCCAACTCTCTGGAATCTCTGCTTCCTGAAGTTTTAGCCGCAGTTAGTCCGTTTGAAATTCAGTTTGGTAAAAATATTCCGGTTATTGTTGCCGGGGGTGTTTATAGCGGTGCGGATATTCACAGGTTTATCCGGCTCGGCGCCGACGGCGTACAAATGGCTACCCGTTTTGTGGCGACTCACGAATGCGACGCGGATATCCGCTTCAAAGAAACGTATATAAACTGTCACAAAGATGATATAATAATTATAGAAAGTCCGGTCGGAATGCCCGGCAGAGCGATCAACAACGATTTCCTGGAATCGGTGTCCGCAGGCAATAAAAAACCCTTTAAATGTCCCTGGAAATGTCTGCGAACCTGCAATTATACTGAAGCGCCTTACTGCATAGCTAACGCCCTAATCTCTGCTCTCAAAGGCAGATTCGGAGGCGGATTCGCTTTCGCCGGCACGAATGCTTATAAAGTCAAAGAGATAATATCGGTTAAAGAACTGATCAACACGCTAATGAGAGAATATAAGCATGAAGATTTGACAATGAGAGCGCCATCCGACCCGGAAATTTCCCTATCATTCAGACCGGGTTTTGCGCCTGTTATCGAAAATAAAACCAAGCCCGATTCTGTGGCTGTTTTATAAAATATATCAGGTCAACCCTGATATCCTGTCTATTCTATAAGAATTCCAAACCCATTTAAATTTAATTGCTTCCTCAATGATGGATATTCTGAAAACATCTGCCGTACACTTACGCTTTTGACAACCTGCATTATTCTTGAAGATGACCACTTTGGTGCTGCTCCTACAAAAACATGTACATGGTCTCAACAACGCCGTTCAGACTTTTTCTATGCAGTTCCATTGTGCCGGGCATCAGATTTCCCTCTCATCTTTTATTAGTGAAACTTTTCCTGTTTTTGGATTTCTTTTTATGCTATTCGGTTTTAAAATGGTTACTTTCAGCTCACAAATTAGACCTTTTTGACTCATCATTAACAACTCTTTGGAAAGGTTGAGAATATCCTTTTTAACATCGTTTGAGATATCTTCAAACGCATCTTTTTTTGCTTCAACCACAACCTCTAATGCATCTTTATGATCCTGCAATGTTACAATCATTTGAAAATGTGAGCTTAAAGTCTCAAATGAATATATTGCCGTGGAAATTATCTCAGGAGTTATATTGGCGCCGCCGATAATTACAATATCGTCACTTCTTCCGAGAAGTTCAAAAACCTTTGTTTTTCTGCCGCATTCACAGGTCATATCAACCCATCTGCCAACATCTCCAACCTCATATCTAATGGTCGGCATCAAAGTTCTTTGTAAATTTGTAACGACTATTTTACCAATTTTTCCAAACCCAAGAGGCTCATTTGTCTCTAAATCCAGAATTTCTACAAAGTGCAAATCTTCATGAACATGATGCAGGACACCACTCAGATGTTCACACTGATATCCGATAGCACCGGTATCGTTTGTTGTGTATCCAGTTGAAGCAAAGTGTTTAACTCCTAAAACTTTTGTCAGATAATCTTTTGCCTCTTTAAAAAGATGTTCGCCGCCTGTTGCGACCTTCTCTATTGTAAGTGTAATATTGTTGTTTTGAACATACTCAGCAACTGAAAGAAGTACCGATGGTATGGAAATAATTGCATTTGCCTTAAATGTTATGAGGTTATGTATTATGTCCTCCATGGAGTGATTTCCCGCAATTGGTAAAACTACACACCCTGTATGCTCTAATGCTTGGTTAAAAGAAACAAAAGATGCCCACATATTTCCCGCGAACAGCAGGTTTGCGACAACATCATTTTTATTGAAGATTGATAACGCCAACCCCTTTCCAAGCCTGACTGTGTTGAAGTGTTGCTCTTTTGTTGTTCGGTAGACACTTTTGGGTGCTCCTGTTGTTCCTCCACTTGAGAAAACATATCCACCATTTTGTTTTTCAGTTAAAATCCCTTCGCCGTTAGGAGGTAGATACTTTTTATAATCATCACCTTTCAAAAAAGGAATATTCCTAAAAGAGGTTAAATCATCAAATGTTATATCTCTGTATCTTTCAGAAAAAAGTGGTGCCTTCTCTTTCGCAATATTGACCACTCTTTTTAATCTATTCAAAGTAACAACATCTCTTGCAGCATCAGGAAGATAATCAAATCCATCAGAATCTATATCATATTTTTCCCATAAAGCATCAGTCTGCCAACCAGTCTCAAGGTCATCTCTGCTCAGAGAAACCCATCTTAAAAGTTCACTTAATCCTCTTGTTCCATCATGAGGAGTACCATGTTTTCTAAAGGACATCTTCCCAATTTCAACAAATCTATCAGCTCCAAATGATGCAAGTTTAGATGACAACTCTTTTGCTCTTGTTTCATCTGCCAAGATAGATACCGTTTGAATATACTTACCCATAGGCTCAACAATTTTTATCACATCATCGAGTGAATTCACAAATTTGAGAAAGAGTGTTCTATTGTGACAGGATACTTGAAATTCCGTTGAGCTTTGAAGAACAACTGTGCTGAGATTTTCCTTGCTAAAATAGTAATCACCATCTTTTAAGGCTTTGTTTACTTTTGCAAGTTCTCTCACTTTGGTTATCTCTACCGCCTCATCTTCATAGACTTCACCTTGTGGGATTTCCTTTGCCTACATGTCGTATGCGTGGCCGATTTCGACTAAAAGTTCCCGTGCGTTTTCTTCCCCTTCAACATAGATTGTGTGAGGGGATGAACAGGCCGATTGCTCCCACATAACTGCGTCTTTGGCGATGAGATTTGCCGTCTCTTTGACTCCTTTTTTATGGAGTGCATTTTTATCCACCATAACAAAGCTATATTTTGGACCGTACTCAATAAGTTTACAGTGAAGACCTAGGTTTCTTCTGTAGGAACGAATCGTATCTGCGCCACCGTACACGACGATAGCGTCACACTCTTTTTTAATGATATTCTCTATTGTATCATCGCCGCCTTTCCAATTTACAAGAGCCATTGCCTTGTGTAAGATACCGGTATGATCGAATTCTTTCAAACTTTTTGCAAACAGGACCGGAAAGATAGGATCAACTGTTGACATTTTCACAATATTTATGTTTTTAGTGGCAAGACCTTGAATAAGAGTATCAACCCCACCGACAAAAACATTTCCGGCGGAGACATGAGTGACAATCCCTAAAGGCTCCGCTTTTATATATCCTTTGAAGTGATGATTATAGGTCCAATCATCTACATAATCTTTTTCTTCTAGATCACTAAAAAGTCTTGTCTGCATACCATCTCTACTCAGCAGGGATGCCATGGTTTTAATGCCTTCAACAATCATCTCTTTGCTAAAACCTATGCGAGTCGGCAGAAAATCGAGTGCAATTTTTCTATAGGCATAATTCTCGTCAAGCCACGCATCCGACACCTTTTGAAAAACATCTAAAATAGTGTCGATTTTAAGGTTAGCAATCTTTTTCTTCAGCTTTTTTGCTTCATTTAAGATATCTTTTATCTCTTTTTCGGTTAATTTCTCAACATTTTTTAATTCACCGAATATATAAAATTCCATACTCATTTCGTATCTCCTTTATTTATCGTGTTTCAGTAGTTCTGTTGCGGTGATGGCACATCCTTCATGTTTTTTAAGTCCCGCTCTTCCTTTCAATTCAATATATTCTCCACTTCTTCCACAAGGGCACTCATCATGAATGACAACATAATCAGTTGCGAGTATAGAGATTGAAGGTTGGGCATAATTATAGGGTGAGAGCACATGTAGAAGTCCTTTTTCTCCCTTTTCTAGCAGTTTCAAAGTTCCAGGTTTTCTTGCATATGCTTTCGAATATACAGGAACATGAAAATGATTATATTCACAAGTTATATAGGGAACTCCATGCTCAACAAATCCATACACATCTCTTGTTCTGTTTATATCTATTCCGAGATACTCTTTTGTTAACATTGAGAATTCTTCGACAGAGATAGCCTCTTTCTGCATGCTTTTCCAGCCGCCCGCTATGATAATCAAGCTATCTTTTGGGAATCCAAATTTTATACTGTTTGCTTTC
>JAGLWX010000184.1 GCA_023133185.1 Fidelibacterota bacterium | reverse complement strand
ATGGTAATCTTTTATGGGAAGATGATTTTTATTCCAGACCACGTCGGGTTGTTATCGGATTAAACATCGATTTCTAACAGAGGATGAATAGATGCGCAAGTCAGTAATATTACAGTCATTTATTATTGTTTCTATAATAATAATCGGAATGCAAGTGGTGTTTGCAGGTCCTGAAGACCGTCGAACCGGTGTTCATGACGGCAACCTGGTTCTTACTCGATTTTCTAATTACGGGAATTTGGGCCATCGGTATGATCCTCCCAGGATGGAATGGCCGAAGGGCACTGGTTTTGTATACGGTTTCGAATTTATTATGATGGCCGGAGCTGAAATTCTGGATGTTAATGGTGATACGGTTCATATCGTCTCGGAATCATATTCCAAACCGACTTCGGGAGATATTTCACCCGATGGAACTCACTGGTATAATTGGCAACCGCTCCCCGGATATTTTAATAGAGGTACTGATAATATTGATAATTCTTGTGCCATGAGCCATAAACCGGAAACCTGGCCGGTAAGCTGGCCTTATGATTATCCTGGTTTGCAAGGTTCTCGTGATGGGCTCTGGAATGGTGAATTCGGCGCTTACACGAGAGCAGACCAGGAGAGTTATTATGTGATGGATGACCGTGATAATGATGAGTATGAATATTATCCATTTATTGGAAGTTCAATCGATTCATCCGGATATCCTGATGGCCGACGCGGACTGGGATTCGAAGTAAAGGTTCGTGGTTACCAATGGTCGGCGGTTGAAGCTGAAGATATTCTAATTATTCGCTATGATATTGGCAATGTAAGTCATAAGGACCTCGAAACGGTTGTATTTGGGATGTATGTTGATGCGATGGTTGGTGGAACCAATGACAATCCGGACCATGCCAGTTTTGATGTAATTGATGATATTACCTATACATGGGATCATGACGGTATTGATAACCGTGGAAGAACTGGTCTCGGATACTTTGGATATGCATTCCTGGAAAGCCCCGGGGATCCGCTCAATAATATTGATGACGATGAAAATGGATTGGTTGATGAACGTCAGGATAATGATCGGGGAAACTTCATTTTTGGTCCAATCGGTAATTACGGCGAACCAAAGTGGCACTGGGAAGGCGACGAAGACGGAGACTGGCGTATATATGAAGACGATAATAATAACGGAGCCTGGGATTACGGTGAACAAATCATGGATGATGTAGGCTCAGATGGAGTTGGCCCTTATGATCAGGACTATATAGCTCCCGATACTGATGGCACCGAAGCCAACGGTATGCCTGATGTCGGTGAACCAAATTTTGGAAAGACCGATAACGATGAATCCGATCAGATTGGATTGACCAGTGCGAATTTATGCGAGGCTCAAAGCATGGCACCGGATGAACGGACCTGGAATCATATGTACCCGGGATTATTCTCAGAGGTACAGCCTTCTAATCTTGCGTTTGTATATGGCTCGGGCTATTTTGGGATTAAAATTGATGAAACCCGTAAATTTGCAATAGCTTGTCTTTTTGGAGTGGATTACAATGATATCATTCGGAATAAACGGACGATGCAGCAGATTTATGATGCGGATTATAACTTTACAAAACCGCCTCTAAAACCGAGACTCACGGCTGTCGCCGGTGACGGAAAAGTCACTCTGAGCTGGGATAAGGGCTCAGAGCGGTCGATTGACCCGATCTATCGTGAAGATTTTGAAGGATATCTGGTTTACAGATCGACGGATCCCTCCTTTAACGAAATAAAAACGATCACTGATGCGTACGGAGCAGCAATCTACTGGAAACCGATTGCCCAGTTTGACGTGGTCGATGGTCTCAAAGGAACACATCCCAGAGAAATCGAAGGAACCGGTGCACATTTTTATATGGGCGATGACACCGGACTGAAATATTACTATGTTGATGAAGACGTTGAAAATGGGCGAACCTATTATTATGCGGTATGTTCTTATGATAAGGGTTATGATTATGATTTTTACGAGAAGGGATATTCCCGGTATGATCTACTGGCTCCGGTAGCTCCGGTTGAATGTTCGAAAATTATTCAAACCGATCTGTTAGGTAATGTCATCAGTGTTGACCGGAATTGTGCTGTTGTGGTGCCCAATGCGCCCAGCGCCGGTTATATTGCCGGAGGAATCGATGACATTGAACATTACGGTCTGGCAACTGGTGATTATGCGGTCAACATAATTGTATCAGACAGCGTTAAGGACAGCCATACCTATGAAATTACCTTCCTGGATGATTCTACCGATGCGCGTAATACAGATAGTATAAAAGTACAGGATATCACTGATAGCAAGATATTGTATCAAAATGCCTATGATGAATTTGATATTAGTAAGGAACTGTTTGATGGACTTCAATTTGAATTCAATAATGATTCCACCTATATCAAAGAATATGGCTGGAAGGTGGGAGATTCTAACCTACCTGTTGAAGTTGATACAGCCTGGGGTGTAAAAATAATTCGATTACCCGAAGACATTGAAATCCGGGTTTTAGGCCCCAATGCTGATACCTGCTACAATCCATTAGCCTGGCAAAGCTATCCGGTCAATTTCCAGGTGTGGAGCACTACCAGAAATGAACAGATGGATTTCATTTTTAATGAACTCATTAATAAAGACAGTGTCCTAAATGCCGGAGACAAAGTTTTTCCGGTTATAAATGCCAGAGGTTTTAATTACAATGATACCTGGCAAATCTACTTCCGTGACGATCCAAACCTGGAAAATCCCATTATACCGGAATCAGGTGATATATTTGAAGTAAAAGTTTATAAACCCTTTACTTCCGATGATACGCTGCGTTTTACAACCCGGGCTTCGGCAATCAGTCAGCCGGAAGCAAAAAGCAGTCTGGATGATATCTATGTGGTTCCCGATCCATATATCGTTACGGCAAGCTGGGAAAAGCCACTCTTCTATTCCAGTGGCCGGGGCGAGCGCCGGGTGGATTTTGTGAATTTACCACAGGAATGCACTATCCGTATTTTTACTATGAGTGGCAAACGTGTAAAGACAATACACCATTCTGCCGGACTAACCGACGGCGGTGCAGAATCCTGGGATTTGATTAGTGAAGATGAACTTACAGTCTCTTTTGGAGTGTATATTTTCCATGTTGAGGCACCGGGGATCGGTTCAAAAATTGGAAAATTTGCCATTATTAAATAAGCGATGATCTCTTTATGCGGAGTATTATATGTTAGTTGTTAAAAAGTTAATAATTTGGCCATTCGTCCTGATCCTGATCGGGCTGTCAATGAATCTTGTCGCACAGGTTACGGAAGAGGATTACTATAAAGGGAACTATGTGGCAGATGTCAAAAAGCGAGCCACATCGGCAGCGCCTTTTCTTGAAATCGGTGTCGGTGCGAGAGCCCAGGCTTTGGGTGGTGCATTTACCGCAATTGCGAATGATATCAGTGCCCTTTACTGGAATCCTGCCGGGATCACGCAAATTCAGTCGGTTTCCATATCTGCTATATATACCGAGTGGCTGGCAAATACCAGACATGAATATTTTGGGCTGGTTATTCCTCTTGGTGGTACTTTTACGTGGGGCATTAATGCTACTATCCTGGATTATGTTGATGAACAGCCGGTGCGAACGATCGACCTTCCCGAGGGTACCGGAGAGTACTGGTTGGCATCGGATATAGCGCTGTCAACTTCGTTTGCGGTCAGGATTACCGACCGGTTTTCGTTCGGAATGAGCGCCAAATATATTCGGATGCAGATATGGAATGAATCTGCGAGCGCGGCAGCCCTTGATTTTGGGGTACTGTACAAATCCCAACTGAAAGGACTGACACTGGGAACAAGCATCTCCAATTTCGGAACCACAATGAAACTGGATGGCCGGGATCTGGTCCGGGCTTATGACGCCGATAAACAGAATTATTCAAATGACCGGTTGAATGTTTTATATAAAATGGAAAACTACCCACTGCCCCTGCTGTTCCGGTTTGGGATTGCCTATTCGATTTCATTAACCGATAAAAACCATCTGACACTAACGACCGATTTGAACCATCCGGCCAATAATGTAGAAAGCGTTAATGTGGGGGTTGAGTACTGTTTAATGAATATGTTTTATATTCGAACCGGTTATGAGTCACTCTATGACAGTGACAGTGAAAATGGACTGACTTACGGTTTTGGACTGGAGGCACCATTGAAAAATTCTTTCGGTCTGTCATTTAATTATTCCTTTGCCGATTGGGGGCTTTTGGAAAATGTACAACGGTTTTCAATAGACTTGAAAATATAGACTTTTTTGGTTACACTTAATAAGAGCATGTCGAAAAACAAATTTAAATATAAAGGAGAGTTTAATGAAGATGTCAAAAATTGTTAGCATTGCAATGGTTTTAATGTTACTTCTGGTCTTGAGTCCGATGAAGACATCGGCTCAATGGGGCAACTGTCTCCATTTTATCCAAGAAGAACACGATAAGGTTACTGTTTATGACACACCAAGTTTATGGCCCGGAATGCTGGCGGCCGGAACAGTTGAAATGTGGTTTAAACCGGATACAATTTATAAAGGCGATACACACGGTCCGGATTACAACTATATTTTCTGTAAAAATATTTCCGGCAACTGGGTTGGCGATATGGGACTGCACTGGTACCGGGATGAAGGTATAATGAAGTGCTTTATTCAAAGCGGTGATGCGGCGAATTATCCGACACAGCTTATTCAATCCGATAACGATGTTTTCGATGCCCGCTGGTATCATGTGGCCTACGTTTGGGATACAGAAGATTCCATGCGCTTGTTCATTGATGGGAAACAACAACAGGAAATGGAACCCAATACCGAAGGCGAAAAATGTTATGGAGTATCAAATGGTACGCAGCTGATTAATATCGGTATCGGTTGCCAGGATTTGTGGTATCAGCGCTATGAAACCTGGCCCGGTTGCATCGATGAAGTGAGAGTATCGGGCATCGCACGGTACACTGCTGATTTCGATGTTCCGGAAGAGCCACTGGAAGCGGATGCCTACACAATTGCATTGTGGCACCTTGATGAAGGCTCGGGAACTGTTGCCGAGGATGCCAGCGGCTATGGATTTACCGGAACACTGGGCGATCCGGATTCGTCGCTTGGCTTTGCTACTCCGGAATGGGTCAAAGTTATTCGGGATTCTAGAATACTCATCAACGAAGTTCTGGCAGATCCTCATGACGATGCCCAATATGGTGATGCGAACGGAGATGGTACTCGCGATGCGCTGCAGGATGAATTTGTCGAATTAGTCAATGTATCTCCTAAAGCTGTTGATCTGACCGGCTGGAAATTGGGAGATGACGATGCCCTGAATTTTCAGTTTCCTGATGGGTATATCCTGCAACAGAATGAATTTGTTGTCATCTTTGGCGGTGGAAACGTGACCGGCTTCCCGGGATATGATGCCGATCTGCTAAAGACCAAAGTTTTTACTGCTGGTGGCAGCATTGGTGATGGGCTTGATGAAGCCGGTGACTATGTTGTTATGCAATCCGTGAATGGTCTGGATAATACTTATTTGGCCTTTGGAAGTGTTGCCGGAGCCGGTGAGCCCACGAGTACCGCCGTATCAGATCTGACATGGGAATTTAAACTAAGTACGGCTGTCAATACCGCTAATGATAATTCCATTACCCGCAGTCCCGATGCCGGTCAGGAACAGGATGATCCTTTTACCGAACATTTGAACGTTAGTACCGCTTATTTTTCACCGGGTACTACGGTGGAGGGTTTTGCCACACTAGCGTATACATTGACTGTAAATGTATCTCCGGCTGGCGCTGGTTCAGTAGAACTGGATGAAGTAAGCGCCACGAAGACGGAATTTGGTTATGGCGACATCGTAACCCTTACAGCCCATGCCAACGGCTTATATATTTTTGATCAATGGTCGGGTGATGAAACGGCTATCGTAAATCCGGTGACCATCTCCATGAAAAGTTCGAAAGTCATTACGGCTAACTTTATCAAC
The DNA here is from genome assembly GCA_023133185.1 of Fidelibacterota bacterium. Taxonomy (GTDB): domain Bacteria; phylum Fidelibacterota; class UBA2242; order UBA2242; family UBA2242; genus UBA9312. The sequence continues at coordinate 115 of JAGLWX010000184.1, read as the reverse complement.
GCCTTCCAGCAACCTGTGTCCATTATAATCAATGAAATTAATGCCGATCCTTCAAATGATCCAATCCTGGGTGATGCCAATGGTGACGGTGTTCGCCATCCCCAACAGGATGAAT
>JAGLWX010000183.1 GCA_023133185.1 Fidelibacterota bacterium | reverse complement strand
GCGGATGCCCAGGTGAATCCGGATCCGAATGCTGCCAGTACGACCTTATCGCCTCTTTGAATTTTCTGTTCCTCACAGGCATCGGCTAATGCCAGGGGAATCGATGCGGCGGTCGTATTTCCATACTTATGTATATTACTAAAGACTTTTTCAGGAAGCAACCCTAGTCTTTTGGTGATAGCTTCAGTTATTCTCATATTTGCCTGATGTGGCACAACCATATCGACGTCTTCGATGCTCCAGTTGTTCGTCTTTAAAGCTTCTCTTACAACTTCAGGAAATCTGGTTATCGCATGTTTGAAAACCTGCCGTCCGTTCATTTTTGGAAATTGACGACCTTCGTCAATCATTTCTTTTGAAATTCTGGGACATTCATAGCCAACCGGTGCATCAATTGATAGGTCCATAGCATGTTTTCCATCACCAAATAAATGAGTTGATAAAATTTCACTATCATTATCTGATCGACTTATGATTGCGGCGCCGGCGCCATCGCCGAATAGAACGGCTATATCACGTCCTTCAGTTGTTAAATTTAATCCAACAGACTGTATTTCAACTCCCACCAGTAAAATATGTTGATATTGTCCGGTTTTGATAAACTGATCCGCGATGGACAATCCGTAAATAAAACCTGAACATTGAACCCTGATATCGAGTGTAGGAACTCCCTTAAGATCGAGCTGAGCCTGTAAAAAGCTGCTGGTTCCCGGGAATTGATGCTCCGGGGTGGTAGTTGCGACAATGATTAATTCAATGTCCGTTTTTTCTATACCGGCATCGGTAATTGCCTGTTCGCATGCCGGTAGCGCTAATTCGGCGCAACCACACGGTTGAGTGACGAACCTGCGTTCATGAATGCCGGTTCGTTCAAGTATCCATTCGTTGCTGGTATCCATCATCTTTTCGAGATCAAAATTTGTGATGATTTTTTCAGGGACATTTTTTCCGATTCCTGCGATTTTACTTCGATACATAGATAAAAACCCTCCGGTGTTAGATGGTAGCACTATCAGAATAGCGAATATCTTTTATATTAAGTTGTATTTCTTTATTGTTTTTCCATTCATTTACTTCAATTACAAATACCATATCCAGAGGACGATTACTGATGAGCATTTCGTATAGAGTCCCCAGTTTCCATCCAATAGCGCTAATGATAATTTTGTCCTGACAGGCTTTAAACTTCAAATGATTTTCACCGACAATGCGTGGTAAACCGGATATGGTGATATTCCGGGCTGCGAATATTGGACGCATATTTCCAGGACCGAAGGGCGCCATTTTGTTAAGGTAATCGATGATGTTCTGATTAATATCGTTAAAATTTATTTCACACTCGATCTTTAATGTGGGATGGAGCATGTCTTCGGTAATCTGTCTGTCGGCGATCTGTTGAATACGATCACGAAATTGTGCTAACATTTTCTGTTTTATCGTAAGACCGGCAGCCATTTTGTGACCGCCATAGCTTTCAAGAAGATCCGAACACTCGGTAAACGCTTTATACAGATCGAAATTTTGAATACTTCTGGCGGATCCCTTTCCTATCCCGTTTTGAAAGGAGATCATAACTATCGGTCGGTTGTACATTTCTTTTATTTTTGACGCCACAATGCCAATGACGCCCTGATGCCAGTTATCATCTGACAGTACGAATATCTTATCTTTGTAAATATCATGAGTGGAATTTAACTGTAATATTGCCTGATCGACCGTGTTTTTTTCGATACTCTGACGGTTGCGGTTTTCCTGTTCCAGTATTAGCGATAATTCATGAGCCTCTTCCTGGTTAAATGAGATTAGTAACCTAACCGCCCGGGTGGCTTGCCCAAGACGACCCGCTGCGTTTATTTTCGGTGCGATCCCAAAAACAATATTCACAACATTTAAAGTCTTATTCGTGAATCCGGAAACTTTCAATAGGGAGCTAAGCCCGATTTTATTAGTGCGATTCAGATATTCCAGTCCTTTTGACACCAAAATGCGGTTTTCATCAAGAATCGGAACAATATCGGCAGCGGTACCGATTGCCACCAGATCCAGATGGAGGAATAATTTTTCAATGGGAATATTGTTTTTCATTGAAAACGCTTGTAGCATTTTAAAGGCAACGCCGGCGCCGCATAGCTCTTTAAAGGGATAAGGATCGTCTTTACGTTTTGGATTGATAATGGCGAGGGCGTTTGGCAATGTTTCCGCCGGCTCATGATGGTCGGTGATAATCAGATCAATACAGTTCGAATTTGCGTAATCAACTTCATCAAAGGCGTTAATTCCACAATCACATGTGATGATGAGATTGGCTTGATGCTCGATAGCGACGTCAATCCCAGGTCGAGACAGACCATATCCTTCTTTTTCGCGGCCCGGAATATAGTAAAATGTATTAAGACCGATTTCATGTAGGAATAAATGCAGCAGGGAAGTAGCTGTTGTCCCATCTACATCATAATCACCGTAAATCATGACCGTTTCTTTATTCATCAGAGCAATTTGGATACGGTCAACGGCTTTTTCCATATCCTTTAGCAGAAATGGATCATAAAGATCCTGAATGTTGGGTTTAAAGAAATGATCAATCGCCTCCGGATTGTCAAAATTACGGTTGTATAGTACAGTGGCAATTGGGATCGGAAGCCCGGTTGTTGAAGCAAGACTCCGAACAGTTTCAAGATCAAATTCTTTAAATTTCCATTTAAATTTCATATTATGTATAAGAATCTGAAGTTAGTCGGTAAGCCGAATTCTGTTTCCCGACAAGTCGGGACGGCAGTCATTTATCTACATACAGCCTTACACCTGATGTTAAGCGATCTACCCGAGAATTTAGCGGAACGGGCAATCCCAATTCTCTGCTTGATCTTGCTCCAGGTGGGGTTTACCCTGCCCCCGACATTGCTGTCGGGGCGGTGCGCTCTTACTTTAATCCCGCTTAATTGCAGGACGCACCATTTCACCCTTGACCCCGATAAATCGGGGACGGTATTGTTTCTGTGGCACTTTCCTTCTCCCGAATAGTCGGGAGACTCCGTGTTACGAAGCACCCTGCCCTGCGGAGTTCGGACTTTCCTCCCCGATCCCGACAAGTCGGGACGAGGCGACTGCCTGACTAACTTCAGATAAATTCCTCCTCATTAATTGAACGGATTTCACTGGCATCTTTGTCCCAGTACAGCATCCGTCCACAAAATTCACAACGTATTGGATTCGCTCCGGAGCGAATCTCTACAGCTTTTTGCGGTGGGACAATTGTGTGACAGCCCCCGCAAGAAACCTGGGCGGGAATATATTCAATATTGCCCTTTCTATCAACTTTTTCTTCAAAAACCTGGCGAATAGGTACAATTGCTAAACCATTCCTGGCTTTGGATACACGCTCATATTCCCTGATATATCGTAACGAAATTAATTTTACGACTGCTTCCCGGTTTTTCATTAATTTCCTTTGAACGTCGTTGGTCTTTTCGTTTGTTTTTTCCAACTGTTCACGCCGGAATTTTATTTCACTTGATTTATCCTTCAAGGTCAGATCTTTACCTTTGATTGCTTCTTTGAGGTTTTCCATCTCTTCATTTAGTTCGAGGATTTTATATTCTGCCGTGTCGATATTCTGGCGGACAGCTTCAATTTCAGATGTAAGCGCATCATACTCTTTATTTGATGTAACAAGGTATAGCTGATCCTGGTATCTTTGCAAATGTTCTTTGTTATCCTCGATCTGTCCCTCGATGTCTTTTGTTTCCAGAATGATTTCCTTTTCGCGGCTGCGATCGTTTTCAAGCTCCCTTTCCAGGCTGGTAATATTTTTTTCAAGTGTTTCAACGATTTGAGGAAGATCACCTTTTAATTCATTAATCTTTAGCAGCTCGTTATCAATCTTTTGTAATTTTACCAAGTATTCTAATTCTTTGAACATTTATCCTCCATTTAATTAAAAAAAATGCACCTTCATGGGTGCAATTAAAATCTTTATATGTGGGTTGATCTTTCTGTGACGCTTTCAAAACCTTACCTTTCTGTGGGCGATATCCGACTTGAACGGATGACCTTCCCGATGTGAACGGGACACTCTGACCAGCTGAGCTAATCGCCCCGCCATTAACTGAATCCAAAAAGCGTAGAAATTTATCCAAATAAAAGCATTAAATCAATATGATTGATAGCGGATTGGCATTTGAAATTCAACTATTTTTGTTTTCCCCTCTGGAAAATATTTTTAAATATACTAAAAAGATAAATAATCACCGAGCACATCAAACCGATAAAAAATGGCTGAATATCCCATGGAAATGAAGGATTTTTCAATGTGCTTTGATATAAACCGGTAACTAACCAGCCACTTGTGCCGATAAAAGAAGTAATCATTGACACGACAGTGTCGCGTTTCGGTATTTGAATATCAGGAATGAAAATAGAAATCAAGGGCAATAATAAGCTGGGTATAAACAGGGTTCCCATTAGATACCAGATTTTCACAACTGATGGTACTAGAGATAATAACAGCACTGAAAACATAAGCGTAATAAGCAATCCAAACTGGGTTGCATGTGTGATGTTGACATTTTTTTTGATCCGCCAGATGATATCCCGCCCGAACGTCACGGCGGCAAGAAATGAATTTGAATCCAGGGTTGACATGATAGTCGCCATCAGGGAAATTAAAAACAGTCCGCTTAGTAACGGCGGTAGTATTGTTACACCAAGGAGAGGGAATGCCATCAATCCTGGAACATCACTTAAAATTGCGCGAGCATAAAGTCCGGCAACGGTCGTAAAAAAATCGAAAACTACCCAGAACAAAATTGAGATTAGAATTCCACGTTGCGCCACCGCTGGAGTACGGGCGGCGTAACATCGTTGATAAAAACCGGGATCAACGAATGTCCATAATGCAATAAAGAACCAGACAACGATATACTGAGCGCTCTGACCGCCATTGAATTGAAGATGACTGGTTGGAAGATTATCCTTTAAGAAGGAAATACCACCGAATTTTGTAAACAGGGTTATCACTAATACCGCGAATCCGGAAAACATCAGTATAAACTGGATAATGTCGGTTTTAACTACCGATTTAAATCCTCCGAAAAAGACGTAAACCGTGGAAAATAGGATACTGATTGAAACGGCAAACCAGAAAGGTATTCCAAAAATCGAGCTGAACAGAATGCTGAGCATAAGCAAGTGTGATGCGGGTGATACCAGGAAAAAGATGAAAACACTTCCGATCAGTCCGGCTGGTTTTCCATAATGTTGATACAGCTGATCGGGAATAGTGAAAAGGTTTGACTTGCGAACTTTTGGTGCGATAAAGATGGCAAAGAGGACGGCAAATAAATAATAGGGTAATGCTTGCGTTACCCAATTCAAAAGACCGTAGAGGTAGGTAAATTCACCAATACCCAAAATCCCGCCATACCATGTCGATACCAGCGTAGCCGTAAATGCGGGTAAGGAGAGCCGTCGTCCGGCTAATAGGAAATTGTCATCATTGTTCCGTTGATTTTTGGAATACAGGAAACCGATAAGTAAAATTGAGATTAAATAAATTAGGATAAGAAGTTTATCGATAATTGCAATGTTAATAGAATTCATGAAGAACAAAGTAGTTTAATGACGATCAGAGTGCCTTTGGTGAAAGATATCCGTATGTCGTTCTTCAATGCCTGGTTACTGATACCCCGGGACCCTTCAAACAGGTTTTCGTGGTTCAATAGCCATTTCAATCCATTGGTTGTCACATCATATGCTCTCGGAAATCCGAATAATGAAATGATGTTGCCGGAGGATGCTTGAAATCCATAGTTGCCTGCGGGCAGCACTAATATTTCCGAAGTTTGTGAGAAAAGACGAATAGTTGCTTTACGCTTGAATTTTTTTACGATCTGCAATGTCGCAATACTATGGTCATCCCGTTTACCCATAAAACCTAATAAAACAATCTGTTTATATGAAAGCCGGATTGCTTCATGCAGGGCTTTTTCCACATCATTTTCCTGTTGGGATTCCGCCTTAATTATCCGGGTATTTTTCTGAATAAAATAATTCAGCGCTTTGTCTTTGATCGAATCCAAATCGCCAATTATTAAATCGGGAGTAATACCATGCCGGAAAGCATAATTCGCTCCACCGTCGGCGCACATAATGAAATTTGCGGACTGAAGAAGTTGGTTACATAGTTTTTGATCAGGATAATCGCCATTTCCGAACAGGATACAGATGGGTTCTGTAGATGATAATGGAAGTATAGAAACCATAGTTGGGAATAATTAATAGACTATGATAATTTTTCGTAAATAGGAATTTTATTTTTTTTCATGCACTTTATGAACTTAGGAATATTGATTATGAA
>JAGLWX010000182.1 GCA_023133185.1 Fidelibacterota bacterium | reverse complement strand
CGTTTAATAACATAGGGGCGGGTTTTATCATTACCAGCGAAGTGGATTGATCGGATGAAGGTATTATTTAGAAGATTAATGGCATTTCGCATGTAATTTGGGTCCCATTTTGATGGATCGGCATAGGGACGCAACTCATCAAGAAAGGGAAGTGTTGTTTCGTAACCGCGCTGGATAAGTGAGTCGATGGCATTAAAATCGCTGGATGCATACTCGTCGATATTTGGGTTAATTAATATATCCGATAAATAGAGATTCCGGGTATCAGTGTAATATGCCAGTGTATTCATTGCCTGGTTAAAGTAGGACAATGGATCGACATTCTGTGATATGGTAGTTATTTTACTGGTCACATCGACTGCCACAATAAATGTCGCTCCCATTTCGACAGCTACGTCGCTGGGAACGTTATTGGTTAATCCTCCATCCACTAAAAAAAACGTATCGATTATGACCGGAGCAAAAACGATGGGAAACGCTGAACTCGCAGTGATAGATTTTGTTAAACTTCCATCTTTTAACACTACTGTTTGCCCGGTTGTAATATCCGTTGCCACCGCCCGAAAAGGAATCGCCAGACTATCAAAATTGCCTTTTGAGGCATATTCGGGGTAAACCATCATCTGAAAGATCCGTTCCTGCAATTGTTGTGTAGGCAATAGATTAGTAGGGAAGATGACATTGAAATTTTCGTCAAATTTTACCGTAAATAACTCGGGGAGATCGCTTATTTTCTGAGTGACAAATTCAATATCCCGATAGGGCTTCGGAGAGAATAATTTATTCCACTTGGTATTTCGGACATAATTTTCAATATCCCGGGAAGAATTACCCGAAGCATATAAAGCGCCAATTAATGCGCCCATACTGGTGCCGATGATCATATCGGGATAAAAACCGATCTCTTCAAGCGCCTTTAAAACGCCTATATGGGCGAATCCCCGCGCTCCCCCGCCACTGAGAACCAATGCAGTCTTCTCCTCTTTAGCAAAAAGGGGAAATGCATTTGAGATCGTTATTATCAAAATTACTGCAAGAATGGATAGTCTTTTCCGTCGAATAAAAGTCATGCCAAAAACTAAATAATTGCGGCTTATTTACCAATGAAATAGTGTAAATATTTCGTAAAAGAACAGAATTGGACTTGAATATGGAAGAATCAACGCCTAACTTCAAACCGCAATGAAATTCTAGGGTGATGCGAGAAATGGAGAAATGAGAATTGGAGTGTTGGAGTATTGGGAGGAAAGGGACCTGGAACACGGAGCAGGGAAAATGGAAAACAATACAACTACTATATAACCACGATATAACTACCATACAACAACTATTGTCCACGCATTCTGTTTGATAGGATAACAGGGATGAGAAAATTATGATAACTAAAAAATTGTTATCCTTTGAGAGTCCCCGGAACAAATTGTACTGATCAAGCATCTTTGAGATATGTAAATGACGATTTTATCACGAATATTAGGACGTTTATCGCCATTCAAACCTTAGCAACAGAAAGTTATTAAAGATGAGCCTGAAAAAAATCTGGACCCATATTAGAACCAGTATGCGAAATAAATTAGTTGCCGGAACGCTTGCGCTGATTCCGGTTGTTGTGACCTATTATTTTCTGCGAGCTTT
>JAGLWX010000181.1 GCA_023133185.1 Fidelibacterota bacterium | reverse complement strand
AAGGAGGGGAAAAAGGGGAGGTTACCAACTGTAATTACAGGAAATTTATTTTGTTTCAAAAAGACCTCCGGTGAGGCAATTTGGTATATTTATCATTTACAGGCAATTACCGACTGTTCAACTATATCACAGAGAATATGACCAATCGTAATATGAGATTCCTGGATCCGCATGACACTTTCCGATGGAACAACAATGGAAACATCAGCAAGGTCTGTTAGGGCTCCCCCCGTTCCGCCGGTAAGCGCGATTGTCTGTATTCCGTTTTTCCCGGCAAACTCAAGCGCCTTAATTACATTCTTAGAATTGCCGCTGGTACTTATTCCGATCAGCACATCTCCCGGACGTCCAAACGCTTCCACCTGCCGAACGAATACAGCAGCGAAATCGTAATCGTTTGCAATGGCGGTTATTATTGACGTGTTTGTCGTCAGGGCAATTGCCGGAATCGCTTTCCGTTCAAATCGCAATCGTGAGACCAGTTCTGTCGCAATATGCTGAGCATCCGCCGCGCTCCCGCCGTTACCGCATAATAAAATACGCGATCCTTTGTGAACGGCAGCCACCAGGATATCGGCTGCCTTTTGAATTGAATCGACGCGCTCAGCCGCCAGCAGTTCTTTTATTTTGGCGCTTTCTAATAGTTGTTGACGTATTTCAGTTTGAATAGTGTTCCCGGATTTTGGCTCAGGCACTATGAATTTTCCTTAATATGGATTGCCCGGGAAAAGTCATTGATCAGTTTAAGATTCCGGGAATCGTCCAACACATTCCCTGTGACAATAAATGTCGCACCAGCCTCGATCTTGGATCGGGCGTCTTCAGGAGTTCGGATTCCGCCTCCGGTGATCACCGGAATATTCACGTAACTACTGACCGCCTTTACAACCTGGTCGGGAATGGAATGATCCGCTCCGCTGCCGGCTTCCAAATAAATCGTGCTCATTCCCATGTATTGAGCCGCCAGCGCATGTGCCATGGCGATCTCCGGTTTGTTGACAGGCAACGGTTTGGTGTTGCTCATAAATTCAGCCGTTGTAGTTCTGCCGGATTCAAACAACATGTATCCGGTAGAGATCGGTTCAATTCCCATCTTCTTGATATAAGGCGCAGCGACAACATGATCCCCGAACAAGTAATTGGGATTGCGTCCACTGATTAACGAAATATACAGAATAGCGTCGGCATGATACGATAATTGTTGCACCGATCCTGGAAAAATGATGATCGGAACAGTACTGTTTTCTTTTACGACCTGTATGGATTTCTGAAAATCAGCATCGATGATCAGGCTTCCGCCAACCAGGATCGCATCAACGCCACGGTCGCAAATTTCCCGGACAAATTCCTTTAAGTCCTGATTATTGCGGGTATCCGGATCAATCAGGATAAAATATCCGCCACCTTTTTTCCGTGCTATTTCGATTAGATTGTTAAAAACTTTCATACATTCAAAATTTAATCAAAAAATTGACAAAATCATCTATTTCCTGCTGCGTTCTTTTTTCAGTAACGGCAACCAGCATTCGATTCTTCCAATCCGGTGAGAATTCGCCAAGATCGATACCGGCAAAAAATTGTTCCTTTAAACCGGCGTCAATAATTTCTTTTGCCGGCTTTGGCGTTTCAACAACAAATTCATTAAAAAACGGAATATTTCTATACGGCAACGAATAACCAGGCACAGATGCAATTTTATCCGCCAGATAATGGGCGTTATTCATACAGAGTTTGGCGACCTGTTTTAAACCGTTTTTCCCAACCAGTGCAAGATAAATTGCAGCCGCCAGCGCCATTAAGCCCTGGTTAGTACAGATATTGGAGGT
>JAGLWX010000180.1 GCA_023133185.1 Fidelibacterota bacterium | reverse complement strand
TTTCCAGGTGTCTCTCCACAAAAGCCTCGGTAACATGCTTGTCGCTGATTTCGGTCTTGACGCCTTCCGGGACCATGGGGCTGTCTGAAACCAGTAAGAGTGCACCGTGCGGAATTTTATTAACAAACCCCACTGTGAAAATAGTAGCCGTTTCCATGTCGATGCCCGCCGCTCTGATTTTCGTCAGGTATTTTTTAAATTTTTCATCATGTTCCCAGACCCGGCGGTTTGTGGTATAGATCGTGCCCGTCCAGTAATCGACTTCATGTTTTTTGATCATTGCCGATACGGCTTGTTGCAGGCGAAAGGAGGGCAGGGCGGGGACTTCGGGCGGCAGGTAGTCATTGCTGGTGCCTTCACCCCGGATAGCGGCAATCGGCAGGATCAGGTCGCCGATTTTGATCTTTTTCTTAAGACCGCCGCATTTTCCTAAAAGTAGCGCCGCTTTGGGCTTAACAGCCGAGAGTAGATCCATGACTGTGGCAGCCATCGCGCTGCCCATACCGAAGTTGATAATGGTAATATTGTTCGCCGTGGCTGTCTGCATGGGCTTATCTTTTCCCATAATCGGCACATCGAAACGTTCGGTGAAGTAGCTGATGTAATTGTAAAAATTTGTGAGAAGAATATATTCGCCAAATTCATTCAGGGGCGTGCCCGTATAGCGCGGCAACCAGTTTCTGATTATGTCTTCTTTCGTTTTCAAAATTGTTTGTTCCTTTTATGAGTATGTTAATCTTTAGGGTAATCTCTACTGTAATACGTTTAGTGATTTTTTCTTAAAACGATACCTCTATCCGCATTCCGACAGTCAACGCATTATTATTAGCCGGATCAGACCCGGGATTTAATACATATTGAATATCCGGCTGAAAGTACAGCCATTTATTAATTATTATACGATTAGAGAATTCCAAATTGATTTCCCAATTATCAATCTTTTTATCTTGTTGGAGCATCGCTTTTTTGTAAATCTCGCTGTTGTGAACAGCAGCAATGGCGATACCGGTCTGTCCGTTAAAGCGTTTTCGGGAAATTCCCGAAAAAACCACTCCTGCACCGATATATTTATCTATCCGGTTAATCCGCTTATCCGCAAGACCGACGCGGCAAAACGCGCTGAAAGCTCCGGCGGGATTATTCTTTCGTGAATATAATATTTTCTCCCCCAGAGCATATACACCCCAATTCCCCCTGTGCTGAACAGGATTTCCTGAACTATTGTAATTGTAAAGATCATCGAATTCAGCGCTGTAATACCATCCACCCAGAGCAATTTTTAAGTATCTATCATCCGGTATTTCTATAGCCGCTGAATTTCGACATCTTTTTAGCCCGCGTCCGGATCTCCCGGGCTTTTTATATCCAAGCCCGCGCCCCCGTCTTTTTTTTCGTTTGCACGGATACGTTGAGGAGACGATTTTCTCATAGCCTTTTATATAGGAAAATTCCGAAGCCAACAAAGCGCCGTTTTTTTTATGTATTCGAAAGTCTATTGCCTGAGGTCGCTCCGGATTGCCGGGGACACCATCCATGATGACACTTTGCCAGTAAAAATTCTCCTTTACTTCGATTTTTAAGCGTACTGCTAAATCCGGATACGGGAAAGCCGGCGCGCCGTTTTTCCCGCTTTGTGAAAAGTCCGGTCCCATACCATGAGAACTATTAATAAATAGCCCGGCGGTTTCCGTCACATCAAATTCGGAATTCAGATCGTAAATGCCCATAAGAACCGATAATCGTCCCGCCCGGAACTTTTGTTGCAGCCAGGCTTCGTATATTTTCCAGGTATTTTCAGCGGCAATATTACTGATTCCCTGTATATCTCCGGTATGTTCACTGGGATCTTTCCCCTGAATACCGATAAAATCCGAGTAGAAATTTGCATTTTTCCATTGAAATAATTTTTCAAAATCCATACTGATGATCAGATCAAAAACACTTAGACGACTTGAGCCGCGTCTTAGTCCACCCTGAATATTAGTGAACCAATCACCTGTGTAAACTCCTTCAATGCCAATACCTCTATCTTCCAGTTCGCTTTTTCTTATTTCATAAGCAGAAGGTCCCGCTGTTTCTTCGGAAAAAACGGCATTAATAAGCAATAAAAATAACAGAATTCCTTTTTTCATAGTATTTTCCTTATTCTAAATTTTAAATTTTTGTTAATACTATCTCGTAATGCACGAATGGACCATGTACCATTTTTTGTTTTTTTACAGTTTCAAATCCAGCCTTATAAAATTCTGAATGGATATCGTTTAAAGTATATACACCGTAATTTTTTGTTATGGATTTAAACATCTTCTTTAATAAAGCGGGGAATACGAGATCCATCCAAATCAAATAACCGTCTGGACGCAGAACACGCTGAAACTCAGAAATAGCTTTCTGCCAATACGGAATATGATGAAAAACATTTTGTGATATTACCAGGTCAAAACTGTTATTAGCAAACGATAATTCTGTAGCATCTTCGACTTTGAAATGAAGAGTGTCCCTTTCATTATTTAATTGTTTAGCCAATTGAATTTCTTCGGGATCAAAATCAGTTCCGTAAACATCAATACCATATTCATTGGCCAGATATGATGAAACCAGTCCAATGCCACAACCGATTTCCAGCGCATTTTTAATATTTTCAGATTCGATTTGTCTCAATTTATCTCGAACTTTCATTATGTTTTTTTCCGCCTTATTACGACGATTAACAAATCGCTTCTCAAATTTAGACATTTTCATAATATTTACTCATTATTTTCAATTTATTCACGTTTTAAGTACCGTATAGTGAAATACTCATCCTTTACTTTCGGTGTAAACTGTATTTTTTCCACTTTCATAATTGATTGCCGACCATTCTGCTTGTTTTCCATAACCATGTGGGTCAAACGGTACTTATGGCTTTGAACATATATTAAACGGTCATTTCAGAAATAATCTTATTCTCTTAAATGAGATGATCACCATCAAAATTTTATGTTAATCTTTAGCAGCCAGTTTGTTTATTAAATTGATGATTCCGGGGAATTCTTGTTCCGGAATTTTACCTGAAGTTTTATATTGAATAATTCCATTTTTATCGATAATTGTGAAATTTGAATTATTATCTGATATTTTATATTTTTGAGCAAATTCACCATCCCAGTCACCATAAATAATCAGGTTTTTTCTTTTTGAACTTTGGGCAAGTTTGCTTTTCCAGATACTTTTAGACAACCAGGAAGCTTTCCGGCAATCAATAACCGGAACTCTTACAATTTTGCTGATAACAGAGTCTGGTACATTTTCAATAAATTGTCTCAGTTCATTCTTCAGGTTTTTATTCAATGCAAGTACTTCTTTATCTTTTGTTTCATAGAAAATAATTACCACTTTATTTGATAATTGATTAAAGGTTATTGTCTCATTATCGCCCGAAGTAACTGAAAAACCGGGGGCAGGTTTGCCTTTTATTGCTTGTGCGTAACATATTATGTTTAGAACGATTAAACTTATTAATATTGAGAATGCCAATTTTTTCATTTTTTCACCTTTTATTTTTGAGTTACTATTGATTTTCCATTTATATTAAATACCTTTCCTGATATCCTGATTTGTGTTGAATCAGGGGAGCTCTGATATAAGGATTTGAATTCCCTGCGGTGTGGAAAATCGTTTGTCAGCCAGGTAGGCGCCACAAATCCGATTGCAACCAGCAGTAAAACAAGGGAAGCAATAAGGGCTATAGGCCCCATTTTTAAATATTTTTTAAAGTTTACTTTCATCCATTTAGTATGCGCCAGTAAATGGGCCAAAATAAATAAAAGAAACAGGAGTGAAAGCAACCAATGGAGGTTGGCCCATTCATATCGGGATAGCCCCATTACTGACATGCTTTTCAGCTCAGCAGGGAATCGATGTAAAAGGTAACCACTAAATATAACCGTGCTAAACAATGCTATCAGTATTACATCTGTCCAAAAGATAAAAGTTGATTTTTTCATTTTACTTTCTCTATAGTTTATTAAGTAATTGTCTTATAATGCCACATACTATTGTCGTTCCAGGTAACGCGTTGTGAAATATTCATCATTAACCGCAGGGGCAAATAGGATCTTTTCCACCTGTAAAATTGATTTACGCCCGTTCTGTTTATTTTCCACTTCTATGTGTATCAAACGGTACCTATGGTTTTTGGTGTCCAGTTCTTTAATTTCATGAACCGTTAACTCTTTGTGCAGTTCCTCATCGAGATCAAAATATACCGCTCTGCGGATCACATAATCCTGCTTCCCGATGTAGGATATTTTTTTGGAGAAGCCACTTTCATCGGCGACATCATCATCTTTGGGAGTGATCTCTATTTTCCAGCATAGGACGCCGTTAATTTCCTCCTCACCTAAAATGTTATATGTAAAATCTTCAACCGTTGGCGGCGTCATATCGGCATAGGAAAATTCAGAACCCATAAAACTTTTAGCATTCTCCGAGCTGACGATACGCCGTGTCTTTCTCAAAGCAGGCATATAAAGCCATTTATCGTCATCTTTTTTACGGTAATCGAAGGTCAGAAAACCAGTTCCTTTAACATCCGCGGGTGTCAGAAAGCGGATCAGTTTCTTTTCGGTTTGGCCGTTGTCATATAGTTTGGATATTTGGGCCAGTTTGCGTACCCGTTGACGACCTTTGCTGTCGATTATGGTCATGGTGACAACCGCCTCAACGCCGGCAACCCGTGTGGTTTCAATGGATTTCTGCTGAATCTGTTTTCCGGTTAAAGATGCTTGCGCATTTAAGATCGCTACAGAAAAAACAATTGATAAAATGACTGCATATATTTTAGTTCTCATGATGTTACTCCTTCCAATTTTCTTCTTTTTAATTTATTATTGCTTGAACTTTTGCTGCTTTTGGTTCAAGGAATTTTGGTTTTAAAACGATTACCAGCGCCGGGATGACTACCAAGGCACCGATTAGACAGGCAAAAATAGAAACCACTACCAGAAATCCGAAAAAACGAACCGGCACAAAACCGGACATTAACAGTACAGCAAAACCGATGATCACCGAAAATGCATTAAACATTATACCCCTACCTGTAGTCAGCAGCGTATGTTTAGCGGCTTCTGAATATGACAACCCATTATGGCGTTCTTCTTTATAACGCCACAGAAAATGAATGGTGTAATCGATGCCCACCCCAATCATAATGGATGATAGCAAAGCGGTTACCACATTGAGTTCAATATTGAGCAAGCCCATCAGACCAAAAAGAATGACCATCGAAAGAACCAATGGAATGACAGAAATGATTCCTGCAGAAAAAGAGCGGAATAGGGCCATCAAAAGCAAGGTAACCACAACCAAAGCCAGTGAAAGTGAGATAAACTGTCCGCGGACCACTTTTGCTGAGAGGTCCGAAAAAACATCAGCGATACCGCCCACCATATAGACATCGGGATCATCTTTTATACTCTCTTTTATTCGGTCGATAACCCGCCTCAGTACCGGTGTACTGGAAGTGTTAATTCGGGCAGTGATGACGGCGTGTTCATAGGTAAAATCGACCATTTTTTCAAAATCATCCGGATTGCCGCTCATATTATACAATTCAAAATATTGAGCCACTGCATTGCGGGTTTTTGGGACAGCATCATATCCTGCTTCGTCTTTATCATTGAGTACACGACTCATCTGCCTTACAACACAAGCAATTGAAAAAGTATTACCTACTTCGGGATAGGCTCTGATTTCTTTTTCCAATTGGTCAATTTTATTCAGAATAACCGGATCTTTGATATCACCTTTAAAAACAACAGACACCGGAAAAAATCCACCCAGGTTTTTGTTGATCAAGTTCGCTGAAACGGCCACCGGATGATCTTTTTCATAATAATTAATCGGATCTGTATTCACAGAAACAAAAAATATGCCGATTGAGGTAATGGCGCAAAAAATAAGAGCACATAGAATCACTGTTTTAGGTCGATCCGTTACAAGATTTCCAAACAGACCGAGTATGCGTTCCAATATAGGTTGTTTACGGTTGGTGGAATCTGTTAAAATAACTGGTTTGGCTTTGGGAAGCAATGAGACCACGGCAGGAATAAAAAACAGACTGGCGGTCAGGGCAAATAAAATGCCCGCTGCTGCTAAAATACCTAACTGCCTGGCGGGGATCATAATGTGACCCTGCAAACACAGCATTCCAACAATGGTTGTTAGTCCGGTAAGTAAGAGGGGTAGCCCCAGACTGCGAAACATGCGTTTGGCCAATTCTTTTTTATTAAAAATATTGCCTGGAATATTATCTTCCTGGTATTTGGCAATCATGTGGATGCCATAATCGTTAGCCACGGCAATCAGTAAAACCGGCAGAATTATTGTTATTACCGTGAATTGCCAACCAAGCAAAGGGATCAATCCCATAGCAAAAAAGATCGACATTAGTACGACTAAAAATGGCAGAAAAGCACCACGCAACTGTCTGAAGCAGATAAATAGAAACACCAACATAATTAGCAGGCTCAGTGGCAGTAACCGACCTAAATCTTTTTTTGTATTGTGACCGGTAGCATAACGGGAATAAGGTGTTCCACCGATAAAGACTTCTTCTTCACCGGGATTATCTTGAATGAGCTTTTCAATTTCAGCTAACAAAAGTTCATCCGATGTCCCGGATTTTACCATGCCGATAACTGCAGTGATCTTAAAATCTTTGGATACCACGTTACCATAAACTATATCGTTATCCCGGATTTCAGTGCGTAAAATCTTGCGCTCAGCATCATTCCGGGGGATCCGTTTGACGGCCGGATTGACAATCATTGCTCCGTCTTCGCTTTTAATTTGCTTCAGCTCAAATAGGGACATCACTTTATCAATCCCTTTGATCCGTTTCATCTGGCGGGACATTTTTTTAACCCTTTTCAGCGTTTCCGTCTTCAGAACATCATCTGTTTTTAGCAGTACCATAATCACTTCCGTACCGCCGAAGAGTTCTTCAATACGATCTTTATTCAAACGGGAAGCCATTTTCTCCGGCAGGTATGTCAACATATCCGGATTCATTTTAGCTTTAGGTATTTGGCTGGCCAGCAAAATGGTTATCAGAACAAAGCCGGCTATAATCAGCCAGCGAAATTTGATTATTTTCTCTGATAAGTTAGTCATGTCGTACTCCTTTCATTATGTGTAATTAATTTTTATAATTCGACCCGTAAGCCAAATGTGGGCATCATTTCAAAACCTTTTTCTTCATGCTTTCCGGTTCTTTCAAGAAAACGTTCTTCAACGACATTCAGATGCCCATAAACATTGAGGATATCCAGATAAGTAACAAGGGCGAAATAATTGAACTGTCGACGATAATCAATCCTAATATTTAAGTTATGCTGGTCGGGCAGACGTAAGGCGTTTTTATCCGTGATTTCTTTGGAATAACGAAGATATTCAGGATTATTAAATACATCTGTATGGATGTTATAGGCGTCTGTGGGATAACCGGAAGCATAGCGCCATTTTGCTGAAAAGTTCCACTCTTTATTAAATTCGTATCCCGCAAGAAAAGTGAAATAATGGGTTCGGTTAAAATCTGTTGGATAATAGCCATTGCCGTCATTATCATTGTGCTCACTCCGGCAATAGGAATAATTGACCTGCCCGTAAAAATGGGATACAAATCGTTTTATAAGGGATACATCAATACCACTCGCCCAACCATACCCATCATTGGAATACGTCAGGCTTACGCGGTTGGGATGTACCAACAGATTATTAAGTTCTTTATAATAAACTTCACAGGTCAGTTTCAAGTCATCAGTCAGGTATCTTTTCAAACCGGCAATGAAATGTACAGACTCCTCGTTTTTCAGTTCGTTTTTAGGACTATTGGTGGCGATAGTCCGCTCATCGGGTGGTTGATAATAAATACCTGCTGCTGTACTAAGAGCTGTTTTGGAATTAATATCATATTTTATGCTTATCCGGGGGGCAATGTAATGGTGATTATTGTATTCAAAATACATATAACGCAAACCTTGTGTAATGGATAATGTATTGATAGGTTTAAAAGTAAACTGAATATAAGAAGACAGATTGTACCATCTGCTATCTTTTTCTGAATTAACTAATTCGGGATAGGTAACTAAGTATTTTTGTTGCGCATCCATCCTGAAGTCATTACCGTCGAAGATGTAGGTGGTATCGCTTTTTGATTGTCTGAGCCGATAATTAAAAAAGGCATATTGCCATTCACTGCCGGCCAGACAAGATAGAAAGCTATTAAAAGAGTAATAATACTCTGTTTTAATCCCGTAAAAATAATGTTTTTGCCTTTCATTAAGAATATTATCACGATATGATATATCATCTTGGGCAGGAACCTGGCTATCTTTAATTCTTATATCTGCCTTGCCAAGAATAGTTTCTCTTGAAAATCGGCTGTGATAAAGTGTGGTTTGTAAAAAGCCGCGATCTCCAGTAAGACAACGCCAGTTTAGTCCGGTAAGTATTTTCGTATCCTCGAGATCAATCATTTGATTATCATTGTATCCTTTACTTTTGTAAATATTATCGAGAGTCCGGGTAAATTTTTCTGGGCTGTATATTCCGATCAATGAAATCTTTTGGGATGGTGAAATTTCGGTTGTCGATTTGAAAATTATATCCCAGAAACTGGGATGCCCTTGGTCTTCCTGCCCGACCAGTGCGAGTACATTTTTTAAATCCTGTTGGCGGACTGAAATATTAAAGCCGGTATTGTTTAGCAAATAAGAAGGACCGTTGTAATTTGCCTCCCATCCCAATAAATCTACATATCCCTGAAGCGTCGGCGTGAACCGGTTTCCTTCTTTAATATCCAATTTTAAAAGAGAAGCGCGTTTACCCCCATATTGGGCAGGGAAACCACCAGCATGAAATTTAGCGCTTTCGATAAGACCAGGTGCAAATATACTAAAACGTCCACCCGGATTTTCATCCTCGCGGCCTCCCTCAAGATGAGTGACTCTGGGAAAGGGTATGTTATCAACTAAAATAATGTTATCCTGAGGGCCGGCTCCGCGTACTGAAAATGCAGAAAATTTGCCACCGGAGGTACTTACGCCGGGAAATGATTCGATGGCTCGGAATATATCGCCTGCTGCACCGGGGTTGCGCCTAATTTCCTGCCTGGTATATTTAAAAGAAGACACAGGAACGTCCTTATCTTCTTCAAAAGCTCCGGCGCTAATAGTGACAGCTTTAAACTCAATTATGTCTTGACTAAGGCCGATTTCTTCTATATAAGTTGTCTTTCCCCGGACAACCCTGATATCTGGTTTGATATAATTAATGTATCCAATGAAGTGGATTTCAATTTTATAAATACCTTCTTCAATATTGCCGATAAAGAAATTCCCATCAACATCTGTTGTTGAACCTCTATCTGTTCCGGGAAGTATAATGTTTGCGCCTGTTAAAGGCTGTTTTGTCGCCTGTTCAATAATTCTTCCGCAGATGCGCCCATTATTATTAGCCTGTGCAAAAGTCGACACATAGATTAACATACAGACGGCAAATAGTAGATTTTTTATCAAAATGTGTTGTTTGTTCAAATTCATAATAACTTCCTAAAATGATATTCTTAATTCAATAAACCCGGCGCTGTTGCACTCATCCAGCAAGCCGAAAAGGGTATCGTCCGGACCATGATAAATCTGGGCTCCGGCTGACAATGTCAGATCGTCTGTTATATCATAACTCAATTTGGGTTTGAGGAACGTTTCCTCTGTACTGAGGTTGATCTGTCCCAATAGCTCCAGAGAAAGTGTTTCATGATACAACTTCCAGGCCGGGCGAAACGAAATGGCATGGGTCCATTCCTTTAGTTGTCCGGAAAGTAAACGGTTCCAGAGGGCAATTTTATATTTAGCGAATTCCGGGCTGGTTTGATGAGCTTTAGTAAGGTCCTTATAATCAAAAACATATTTACCAATGTATTGGATAATTAAGCTGAAATTCCCGAACTCCCGATCTAATCCCAAAATATACTCGATTTGTCTTTTGGGAATGGACTGCCAGGTATTCTCTTCTTCATACGGTTTTCTGTATGCGAATTCACTGCGCAGGCCATAAGCCCCTACCGTAGTTGAAAAGTCAGATCCGATCATTTGTATGCGGTATGCTGTGGGGAAAATATTGAGTTTACTGTTTTCAGTACGTGCCGAAAGACCGGGCATGGGTAGAAAGCCGTTAAAATATGAAAGAGTACCGTCCAAAGAGGCTCCTTCGTAATGTAATTTTAGTGCAATAGCACTATGCTCAATGGCTTCATCCGGATAATCCGGTTCGCTGAGCTGGACGCCTTCCGGCAATTCGACTTTTGAAAAAGGCAATACCGAGGAACCATAAATCGGCACCCAAATCGCTTCGAGGTGCAGAACAGACCAGTTATAGTATGAACGGATTAGGAAATTGCTTATCCGCCGGTCATCTTCATCAGGGGAAAAAACAAGCAAATCCAATGGTGTGATTACATTGGTTGGATTATAACCATCCGCCTTTCCCCACTGGACAATCTGTTGTCCGATGCGCAGATCAAAGGCTCTCAAATAAGCATTAACATAAGCTTCGCGCAGGGCGAAGGAGGAAATCGAATTTTTAGAGTTGTTCTTACTGCGAAAACGTAATTCGCTATAGGCATCACCCCATTGACCCTTGCGCAGGCGTAGTTTTAAAGCCGCTTCCCCATACCGGTCTTTGCTTTCGTACCCGGATTCTTCCGGAACAGGACCCACATAAATGCCGCCCCGAACATATCCGTTCAATTC
>JAGLWX010000018.1 GCA_023133185.1 Fidelibacterota bacterium | reverse complement strand
GTAATACATGAACATCAACAGCATGTTTTCGGCATTTTAAACGGGGTGGACTATTCGGAGTGGAACCCCGCAACTGATATATTTATAAGCAAACAATATTCTCCCGGCAGTCTTGGAGATAAACGAATCAACAAGGCGGCTTTACTTGACGAAACGGGATTGGACAACGGGCTTTTAGATAAGCCGTTGATCGGAATGGTCTCCCGGCTGGTGGAGCAGAAAGGAATTCCGGTATTGCTGGAAGCCCTGGACCGGATCATGGCTCAGGATGTGGGACTGATTATTCTCGGCAACGGAGCTGAATCCTATCAGCGGGAATTGCGGAAATTTGCAAAACTTTATGCAAAACGCCTGAAAATCGATTTTAGTTACAATAACCCGCTTTCTCATAAAATCATGGCGGGTTGTGATATCTTCCTGATGCCCTCTCGCTATGAACCCTGCGGGATTACCCAGATGGTGAGTTTGAAGTACGGAACGGTTCCGGTGGCACATAAGACCGGTGGTCTGGCGGATACCGTAATACAATGGAATGGTCAACAGGGCAACGGATTTTTATTTGGCAATTATACTGCCGATGACCTTGTTAAATCGATAAGCCGGGTGGTTTCTATCTATTATATAAAAGAAGAATGGCAACAGATAATGCTGAACGGAATGAAAGCCGATTTTTCCTGGCGACAATCGGCAGAGCAGTACCTGACGCTGTATAAGCAATTAATCAAAAAGTAAACCTTAGCGCCGTTTATTGATTATTCAGGGAATATGCTATACAACCTCACTTTATGTTTATAAACAGATTACTATTTCAATATCAGGCACTTGCGGGTTAGCCGGACATTGTCGGATTCAATCCGGTAGAAATACATGCCGGATGGAAGTTTTCCTGGATTCCAGTATATCTGGTGAGAGCCGGCAGGTAATGACCGATTCACGAGGGTTTCGACCAATTGTCCCTTCAGGTTGTATATCCGTAAGGTAGTGAAAGCTCTTTTGGGAATTTCGTATCGGATAACCGTGCTGGCATTGAAAGGATTGGGATAGTTTTGGGCAAGATGAAATTTTGCCGGTATCTCTGCTTGTTGTTCAATTTCAGATTTCAGATTTGTGTCATAAAATTTCTGAATTTCGATAACCTTATCTCGAAGACCGGTGATCGCATCGGGGAGTGTATCAGCAATGGCGCCGACCAAAGCGAGCACCACTTCCTGGGAATCGCCCGGCGCCATAGTGATCGATCCGCTGGAAACCATATAGCCAGCCATTCCGCCCATATAACGAGTATGTATCCATCCGTCACCGGTGTTGGGATTCCCGGTGAACGTATAATGTGTTTGTTCGTTAGTAACAGGATTAATAATCGGTGAATCGTCATGCCGTCGGCCCCTGGCAAAATTATAGGCTTGTTGAACGGTTCTTGGACAACCACCGATTGATTCAGGATTCGCGCCATCATCAAATATCGCCCAGAAGGCTGTAGTACCCAGATTCTGTTGGTTCTGAAGTCTATGACCAAAATTATAACCGGTGAAACCCTCTTTAGGTATGACCGGCCCCTGTAGTAAAACATAGCTGGCGGCGATCGGTGGTATTTCAACCTCACCCTCGTAACGTGTACCATTATCATAGACATATCCAAACTTATTGCTTTCATCAAAAGCCAGATGATTGCACGTGGCACTTCCAATATCAATGTCATTCCAGTGACAAATTACAACACTGTCCAGCGTTGCATCGCTTTTATTGTAGATTTGCCATTTGAAAAACAGGGCGTCACCAAGAGCTCCCGCTTGATTATATCCCCATACGGTTTCCCGAATCTCAAAAAATGTATTTATCTGGTTTACAGGTTCGAAGTCGGGACTGTGAATATCCGGGTGGGCATCGTTATAGACCGTCCACATCATTACATCACCAAAAAGTTTGGGCGTACCGTCAGGATTAACCGGGGCGCCCCATTGGGAGGGCCATTCATCGTAATCCGGATCACCAGGTCCTGAGGAAGCAGTCAACAAATGGCTACGAAAACGTAAATGATCGTCGGGCATTTCAAGAATTCCGGCACGTCCATTGATAATAGGTCCCGGCGTATAACTTGGTAAAAAATATGAGGTTGCTGAAATCAGCGAGTCATTGCGATACCCAAACAGCCAGAGTCCATGCTGGAAAACCATATGGTGGTAAACCTCTATGCTTTTAGGCCATTGAATACCATAATTGTAATCCAGACGACCGTCATTTAGAAAGCCGCAAAGGAATTGATTGGTTTCAAACATCGTAGTGTAGACATAATCTTCTGGATCACCGTATGCATACACATTTCGATCTGTTTCAGTAGTGACCAAAACCAGACCCGACAGGACGATGCTCAGGATGCTTAAAACGAATAATACTCGGAGACTTTTCATAATGTTGCTCCTTTCATGGCCTGCTACGATCAATGGTAATGGACAGAACCATTGAATTTGTAAAACCAGACCATTACTATATTCCCACAAAGAAACGTTATACGGTGGTTAATTTAATTTGTTATGTGTTTACTTTCAATACAAATAATGTTTTTGCTGAAATTCCCCCGAAATATTAGTGCTGTACCTAATATTATGTCGATATGATATGATCTCCCCTTTCTCGGAGAGACTCCTGGTGGAGCCATCCTCTGGAAGCTGCCGGAAGGGGAAATATTTGAAGTAATTTGAAACGAGTGTTATTTGGTGTTGTAAATGTATTAACCACCCCTTTTCCCCCTCCTTACTAAGGAGGGGATTGAGGGGAGGTTGATTGGAATCTTTATGAAATAAGGCTTTTTCCATCTTAATTTTCCTAAATTACTATTCCACTTGTCAATGTGTTTTATTGTTCATTGAGCAGATATAGCAGTGCCTGTTATTTATCACTTTGATTTGTTTTAAATAAAAGTTCCGGTTGATTGATTATTTCCTGGAACAGATTAAAGAACTTCCCGGCATGAAAGCCGTCCGCCAGGGCGTGATGAGCCTGAAGGGCGTAGGGGAGTTTCACACTATCGCCTTCGTGAATGTATTTACCCCATGCAATGCGCGGAACCGAGTCCACAGGATGCATGTGGATCGGGTGCATGATACCGGTAAAAGAAATCCAGGGCAGGCAGGAAATATATACCAGGTCGTCGCGACCCGATTCATCGATAAGCAGAGGATGTTGTTTGACTCGCTCAATCCCCTTATTTACGATTGCGAAGAATTTATCGACATTCTCGTCATAATTCACCGTGCAGAAACTAAATTGATCGTTTTCTACACTTACAGTAAAAGAGGGATGAATAGTATCATGCTCAACAACCTGATCTTCCCGAATGCGACATCGAAATTCCGGAATATCATTTGCCGTTTTGATGGTGACGTAGAGAATCGTCTTAAACAGCGATATACCCTTTTCCCTGGTATATTGATGGGCTTTGGAAATATCCAGGCTGGTGCAAATGTTGAAATGCGGATAATCCAACTGCCGAAAAAATTCATACTGGCGTTTGCGCTGCCAGTTATCAATGTTAATTATCTTTGTCATTGGACGGTTATACTCCTGTCTGATTTTAATTACCTGTGCCTTTAAAATTACAACATCACCATGGAAAGTCAAACATTCCGATTGATTGCTTTAAGATTCCGGGCTAATAAGTTGACGGGACTGGTCGAAAATAAGAGGTTCACCCGAAAATTGAATATTTTTAGCATTACACAATCAAGAGTGATTGTGTTACGTAAATCGTAACTCCGCCACAAAAATGTCAGGCGGGGATCCCCGGAACGAGAATCAACCCAACCTTCAGAAAGTTATATCAAGCATCCTGACCAGTCTGTAAATCTTCTATTAAACCTTCTGAAGTTTCTGACTTTACCACTCGGCTGACCCCGAAACGAAAACCACGCTTTGACATTAGACTTTCGATGAACTTAGGGTGATATTCGACTTTCGACATTTGATCACATCCCCCTTTTATTCCCCCTTCAAAGGGGGATTTGGTAGGATTCCCCTCTAATAAGTTGACGGGACCGGTCAAAAAATTGAAGTTCACCTAAAAATTGAATGATTTTGGCATTACACAATCAAGAGTGATTGTGTTACGTAAATCAAACACTCTTGTTTGATTAAATTATCCAATAAGTTGTCTTAAAATAATTAACAAGGAGAAATATAGAACCGTAATTCGAAAATCTCGAATCTTACTTTTTTAAATTGGTCAAAAAATCATTGATAATAATCTTTTCTATGTTAAACTACCGGTTAATATTTGATGTTTGGAGGATGGATGAAAAAAATAGTAGTTTTGGCAAAACAGGTTCCCGATACCGCCAATATCACCGGCAATGCCATGAAGGAAGACGGCACGGTCAATCGCGCGGCTCTCCCTGCGATCTTTAACCCGGAAGACTTGAATGCCCTGGAAATGGCGTTGACCATCAAGGACAAGATTGGCGGCGAAGTTATTGTGATTACCATGGGACCGCCGAAAGCAGCCGAAATTCTGAAACACTCCTTATATATGGGCGCTGACCGCGTTATGCTGATTACCGATAGAAAATTCGCGGCAGCCGATACACTGGCAACGTCCTACGTTCTCGCGGAGACAATCAGACAATTTGGTAAAGTCGATCTGGTGCTCGCCGGACGACAGGCAATTGACGGCGATACCGCCCAGGTTGGTCCCCAGGTTGCCGATAAGATCGGTTTCAATCAGATCACTTATGTTTCGGCTTTGCAGGAATTTGATGATAATTACCTAATTGTCGAGAGAGACGGGGAAGTACAGACCGAAGTGATTAAAACCGGCTATCCCGCCTTATTGACGATCACATCTCAGTCCAATACGCCGCGCTATCCAAATTGCCGTCGAATGCTGCAATATTTTCGGGCTGATGTGAAGGAAAATTTCAGCGATCCGGATAAACCCGCAGCCGAAGCGAATGGCTGGGTTATTCCAACCTGTTCCATGGATGACCTGAAATTAAATGAAGATCGCTGTGGTTTGAAAGGCAGTCCCACAAAAGTACATAAGATCAAAAGCATTGTGCTCAAGGGCGGCGATTTGAAGATATACGGTACCGGGCAGACCGATATCAAGCAGCTGGTTCGTGATATTATGAAAGTTTACGTTGAGGTTAATTGATGAAATCGATTGTTTTTATAGAGAAAAATCCGGTAAGCGGCAAACTCCGGAATGTCAGCATTGAACTGACCCATAAAGCCTATACGCTGTCAAATCCTTTAAAAGGCGAAGTGGTCGGCGTCTTTGCCGGGGATGCATTGCCTGAAAATACAGATGATCTGTTTCGGTTCGGGATAAGTCGTCTCCTGTATTTTACCGATGCGCGGCTCAAACACCTGCATTCTATTGCCTTTAAACATATTTTCGAAGAGATGATCCGCTGCGAAGAACCGGACATTGTCCTTTTTGGCGCAACTCATACCGGTCGCGACATTGCGCCGTTGATCGCATCATCTCTTAAAACCGGTTTGACGGCGGACTGCACCCAACTTTATATTGAGGATTATAAGGATAAAGGTAAAATCCTTTACCAGGTGCGTCCGGCATTTGGCGGGAATATTCTGGCGACAATTATTACTCCCGATCATCGTCCCATGATGGCGTCGGTGCGGGAAGGCGTTATGCTGTTGCCGGAGGACCATCTGAATCACCCGGTTAAAATAGAGCCGTTCACGATTGATTTCAATGAAAGCTGGGTTAAGAGTGAATTCCTTTCGGTAATCCCGAAAGTCAAAAAGGTCGATTTTGGTTCGGCGAACATTATTGTTTCAGGCGGCGCCGGCGTCGGCAGCGCGGAAAATTTCAAATTGATCAGAGATCTGTCAAATGCTCTCAAAGGAGAAGTTGGCGCCAGTCGTGCGGCGGTGGATTTTGGTTTTGCCGAAAAGGATCACCAAATCGGTCAGACCGGATCGGTCGTGCGCCCAAAGCTCTACATCGCCTGCGGCATTTCAGGACAGATTCAGCATCGCGCCGGGATGGAAGAATCCCAGAAAATCATCGCGATTAATAAAGATCCCGAAGCGCCGATTTTCAATATTGCCCACATGGGAATTGTCGGCGACCTGAATGAGATTATCCCGGTTATGTTACGCTACCTGAAGGAGGAAGGTTAATGAAAAACTTCTATAGTGAAAATCGAAAATTCTATCTGAATAACATAGATTTGAAGGAAATCATCAGCGATCTGGAAAACGGCTATCAGGATAATGGTTCTGAAGCACTGCATTCCTACGATGAAGCATTGAAATGGTACGATATGGTTCTAAAAAATGCCGGGGATATCTGTGCTAATTTTATAGCGCCCCGCGCCGAAGCCGTGGATGAGCAGGGACCGACCTACCGGACTGGAATTGTTGAATGGGCTCCCGAAACTCAAGAGAATATGAAAACTCTGTCTCGTTCGGGATACCTGGGCGGAATGTTGTCACGAAAATACGGCGGTCTGAATCTGCCGGTAACTGTCAACAGTATTATTGTGGAAATGGTCTCGCAGGCGGATGCCAGTTTGATGAACCTTTTTGGATTACAGGATATCGCGGTAACGATTAATAAATTTGGCTCCGAAGAACAAAAAGACCGGACGCTGCCCAAATTCTGCAGCGGCGAAGTCAGCGGTTCTATGGCATTAACCGAACCCGACGCCGGGAGTGATCTGCAATCGGTGGCGCTGCGGGCGATTGAGCAAGACGGAGCGTGGTATCTCGACGGCGTTAAACGCTTTATAACCAACGGCTCAGGAGAAGTGTCTTTGGTCTTAGCGCGCTCGGAAGAAGGTTCCAAAGGCGGTCGCGGATTGAGTATGTTCCTCTACGAGCGCTATCGCGATGATAATATGATCGTCCGGCGAATTGAGAATAAACACGGTATTCACGGTTCTCCGACTTGCGAGATGCAGTTCAATATGGCAAAAGCCGAATTGGTGGGAAAACGCAAATTCGGTCTGATAAAATATGTCATGAGCCTGATGAATGGCGCCCGCCTGGCGGTATCGTCACAAGCGCTGGGAATCGCCCAAGCTGCTTACGAAGAGGCTGTGAAATATGCCAATGAGCGCGAGCAGTTTGGAAAGGCGATTGTCCATTTTCCGGCGGTATTCCAGATGCTCAAGAAAATGCAGGCGGAGATCGAGACAACCCGCATGCTGCTTTATCGCACTGCGCTGTTTGTGGATTACGAGGATATGTACGAACGTAAAGCGGCAAAAGGCGAGCATGTCAGATCTGAATTGAAATATGCGACGACAATGGCGAGTTTCCTGACGCCGCTGGCGAAATTCACCGCCACTGAAATGGCAAATAAGGTTGCCTATGACGCCGTCCAGGTTCACGGCGGTTGCGGCTATATGAAGGATTTCCCGGTGGAACGCCTGGCGCGGGACGCCCGGATCACCAATATCTATGAGGGAACGACCCAGCTGCAGGTGGTGGCGGCGATTGGCGGAGTAAGCACTAATGTTCTTGAAAAAGAATGGGAAATCCTGCGAAATCTTGATGTAAAAGACCTTGCCGGAGAAAAGGAAATCATTCTCGATCATGTAGAGAAGCTTCAGCAGACTGCAAAGGATGTGCTCGAACTGAAGAACAAAGATTTTCTCGACTATGTGGCAAATTACCTCGTGGAAATGGCGTCGATCATTTACCGTTGTGCGCTGTTTTTACCGGTGGTGGAAGAACATGAGGAAAAGCGGGAATTGTTCATTTATTTTATCACGGAATCGGTAACACGGGTTGATTATTTGATCAAAGAGATTGCTTTGCTGAGTAAAAATTACGGTGAATCGATTGCAGATTTGAAAGTGGATTTTGTCATAAAGTAGTGATGATGATGAACCTTGTGAAAGTGAACTTGTCCTTGATGCGACAGTACTTTATGAACCATTAAATCTATAGACAGCGTATCTTTAACATCTTTTGTTTATATGCTTAACGAACGGCCAATTATACCCTTATTTATCAAAATGAAGCAAATCCCTTTCGATTTCCGGATAAATTTGATCTATCTTTTTTTGAATATTTATGGTTTTACTCAGAGCGGTAACAATACGGCAATAGTGCGGTGCATCGTCCATGATTTGACCTTTTCGGTCTTTTAGATATTTATGTAATACTTGGTAGCCGCCGATGTGATAATTCCAGACTTCTGGTGCGATGCCTTCAAAATACTTATCTTCGTTAATATAAATGCGTTGCTCGTCTTCTTTATAGATGATTTGTTCAATTCGGTCGTTATTGCTGCTGCCCTGGTATCTGGCAACGGGTGGATCGAGTGCCGGACTTTTATGCAAGTGCAGGTCAACCAGATCCTTACCAAGATTGCATATTGTTTTGAACAATTTGAAGTCAGCGGTAAACGGCACGCGGGGAAAATCAATCTTCAAAAACTCGGCGTAGGTTTCGCGGTAGATATTGCTGTAAAATACGCCATAGATATAATATAGGATGTCTTCCGGGCTGGGTTTCTTTTGATAAACAGTCTCTAATTTTTCAAAAATAATCGGTGAAATATTGGGCTTTTTACCATAGGTCTTTTTTGGTTCAAAGAGCATCATTATCGTAGAACCGTGTCTGGGATTGGCTTTTTTAGTTACTTCTGGATATAGATAAAGTGGAAATACATAATCAATAGTTTTTAGCGATACGGCAACATGTTCAATTATTCCTTCGCCGCAAAGGCAATGTTGCCATGGTATCTTTGTTTCCACTCTTTTAGGCATAATTAGGGCAATATTTTTTTCCAACATGTTGCGCATGATGTTATGACGGGTTCGAAATACAATATTATCCTGATAATAAATATGACGTATATCAAACGGACGATACAGAATTGTTGAAAAATATTTTTCCCAATCATCAACTTTATTAAATATTTTTCTTTGTTCAGTTAATTTCCATTGATAATTATCTTTTAAATTCAAACCATTTCTAACCACTTCATCAGGTAGATTTTTACTTCGGAACATCATAATTTTATTTCTAAGAGAATTCTTATCAAAATCAATTGCTAAATTGTCTCGTGCGGTAACAATTCCGGTAACATTCACCGGAAAGATTTCATCAATTCGTTTCCATTTCAAATACTGCTGAATATGAGATGTATTACGAGGAATAAAGAAATACCATGGCGAAGCAGGTTTGATTTTATCATAATTTTTAAATTTAAAATCGTTTTTATCCAGCCATTTGTATTTTTCTTCCCGCAATCCGTATTTATCCAAATGATATACTTTCGGCCCTTTTACTTTTTTATTCCTGATAAACAGTGCAATAGCAACACCTTGGCGAATATCAAACACGTTTTCATCTTTACCGCCTTTAGGGGTAGTTTCCTTTTTCAGGCTATTGCCGTGCAGGTCGAGAATGTAGATTTCATCGAACGTCTTCATCAAACTCTGGCGCATGCCGCGAAAAGTAGGATTGTCCAAGTAACTGTGATTGGTAATCATACCCACGATACCGTAACCGGATGTATGGATTTTCCACTGGGCAAAGCGCAGAAATTTGACGTAATCGTCCTGAAGCCATAGTTTTTTTTCACCAAGTGGTTGTCCGTCCACTTTATAATAACTTTGCACGCCGTCAATATCTTCTTTTAATAATCGCTCGGTCCATTCATTGATATTGGCGGAAATGCCGCTGTAAGGCGGATTGCCGAGGATCACGAGAATCGGTTGCTCTTTTTTGACCTTGCCCGCCAGATGACTTTCTTCGCTTAGAGAACTTAATCCCGGAATGGCAATTTGTTCGATCTCCTCCATTTCCAGCGTATTTGTCAGATAGAGTTTAAAACGTTCGTCATCGTCCATTTTATAACCGAGCTCATCAAAAATAAACCCCATCTTCAGATGCCCGATGGCATAGGGTGCCATCATCAGTTCAAAAGCGTAAAAGTTCTCGATGATGTGTTTTTTTATCCATTGATGCAAGCCACCTTCGCCATACTTTTCCCTGAATTCAGCGGCGGCCAGCCGAATGGCTTCGGCGGGAAAGGTCAAGGTTCCACCCGCCGGATCGAGCAGTTTGACATCCTGACAGGCCAGACCATCCGGTAAATCAAAATGGGTTTTTAAAATGGAATGAATGGCGCGGACAATATATCCGACCACCGGCTCCGGTGTATAATAAACGCCGCGCCGCTCACGTATTTTGGGGTCGTAGGTTGTCAGAAACGTCTCGTAAAAATGAATAATCGGGTCTCTTCCTTTGCCTGTCCGGTGATATTCATGCAGGATTTTATTGACGTCGGCGACATTCAATATTTCGGCAATATCTTCGACAATAATCTGTAAGGATTTGGGTGGTTCTTCCAAAGAGATAAAACGAAATACATCCCGCAGGATGCCGATCGTATGCGGGATATAATCAAACGCAACCCGGCGATTAAAATCATCCCGGTCGGCAGGGACCCTGGTTCGGGCGGCAAAAAGTCCATAAGTGATTGTTTGCGCGTAAAGATCGGCGAATTGGGTTTCAGTTAGTGTTCCAATCAGGTATTTCTTAAAGGCTTCATAAAAACCGATGATCTGTTTATGACCTTTGCTATGATCTTCTTGTATTTCAACGGCAATGACCTCATCGCGCAGGAATCGGGTACGTTTTGCTAATTCAACTGCCAGCGAACGGGCTGTTTGTACTTTTGGAAGCGAGAAAGAAAAGAAAAGATCAAACAGCTCTTTAAATTTATCAATATTTTCAACGGGCGGTATGGTTTTCAGTTTTTGAGCGATTACCTGGCGACCGATCATTGTCTGTGCAATCCGCTGACCGTCGCGATACAACCGAAATTCATAAAAATTGGTAAGAATTACATTGGGGAAGGTGGATAAATAGCGTTTCAACTGTTGCGTGCCTTCGATGTAATCAAGATTTGAAATGGAAGGAGCTTTGGCTTCGATATATCCGGTGATGTGGTTTTTGCCATCCCAGATGCGAAAGTCGGGATTACCAGCTTCAGTCTTTTTGGGAAGAATAGTGACATCAACCTTTTTTATGTTTTGAATATCTGCATACTGCTTTATTAATTCGTCGAGATGCTTGTAATAACTTTCTTCCCGTGCGTCTCCACGCTGGGCAGTATATGTTAGATTTTTTAAATATTGTTCTAATAGTTCTTTCACTGATCAGGTTTTTTGATGACGAATTTACGAATTTTTAGATAATTATTTTGTCCGTGTACAAGCGACTGCAATACCAATTAATGGGTGAGTTTAGGTTTGAGGTATTTTTCAATATTCTCTACACCGACCTTAAAATCATTTTTATATTCATCACCCTCATCGCTGAGATCATCGTACATAATATCTCGCCTTTTTTTGTCGATATTTCTTATTGCTTCTTTCGACGCTTCATTGGTATCAGGGTTTATCAGCTCTATGTAGTGCCGAATACTCGTGAATAGCTCATGTTCTAGATCAAAGACAACTTTGAAAAGTTCTTTTAACTCGTCGCCCCATAGTGCCTCTGCTTCCAATAAGTCTGCATATAAATTGGTACGTTCATTTTGCACCTTGTCCCATCTGGCTTGGTATGCCTTAGAAGTTCCATAAAATCGAATTTGATCACGTGACATACCCTTGGCCTCTTCGTCCGGCGGGGTTGGCATTTCATACGCCCACATTGCTGGATGCCTTACGCCATTAATCGCATCTCGGTACTTAAATAACGACACCAATATACGCCGAGAAAGATCATATTCAGATTGACCTTTCAGCTGGCGTTGCCATGTACTAAGTCCTTTAATAGCAACCACGGCACCTGTAATCGCTGCTCCGCTTAAAATCAGATCCCTTACCAATACTACAAGTTCAGAGCAGGTCAATTTGTTCCTCCTTTTGGGTATAACATTAGTTATTAAACAGAAATCTTCTTTTTATCACGATCTTACTTAAATCACTTAATACACCAACTTCCCATTCAATACAACAAAATCCAATTATCTTTAGAATAATTAGGCGGTTATAAAAAATCTGCAAAATTCTAATATCTCCAAATATATTAAAAAATGCTGCTTTTAATACCATATTGGTATCTTTAATAGAAATCTTTTAAATTTTTAAATTTTATTAACAAGGAGGTATTATGCAAAATTTTCGTGATTATTTGGAGACTAAAAGAATAGTAACAAAGAAAAGAGTTCCTTATTATGTAGCCTGGGTGTCACAATTTTTTAATTATTTTGATAAGAACCAAATGATGAAATTTCTTCTGAAGAAATTGAAAAGTTTTTAAAACACTTAACAAAAAGAAAAGAGGAATGGCAGGTTACACAGGCCGGCAAGGCTATCCGTATTTACCAGTTTTATGAAACCCATAAAAACAGATCGCTTACTGGTTATAATGCCAAGTCTAACGAGCAATGGAAGGCAGTAGCAGATGAAATGATAAATATTTTACGTTTAAAGCAACGCTCATTGGATACTGAAAAAGTTTATGTTTACTGGCTAAGAATGTTTTACCGTTTCCTGGATGGTTCTTCACCATTCACTCTTGACGATACACATGTAAAAGATTTTTTAACGTACCTTGCTGTCGAACGTCATGTGGCTTCTTCTACACAAAATCAGGCCTTTAATGCGATTCTTTTTCTATATCGCCATGTACTCGATAAAGAAATTGGAAATATCCGCGATGTTGTTAGATCAAATAAAAAACGCAGACTTCCTGTTGTTTTAACAAAAGAAGAGGTTTTTCGATTATTTAAATATTTGTTAGGTATTTATCTTTTAATGGCACAAATTATATATGGTGGAGGCATGCGCTTAAAAGAATGTGTTAAATTAAGAATTAAGGATATTGATTTTGAACGCAACAGCATAATGATAAAATTTGGAAAAGGCGGCAAGGACAGAGAAACTCTCCTGCCCGAGATTGTTAAGAGTGATCTTAAACAACATATCGAAAAAATTAAGGAACTTTTTGAACATGACAGAAAAAATGATACACCTAGTGTAGAGTTGCCAAATGCCCTGGAGCGGAAATATCCGAATGCTGGTAAGGAATGGGGTTGGCAATGGGTATTTCCCTCAAAATCGTTATCTGTTGACCCAAGAACAAAAATTATCAGAAGGCATCACATCCATGTAACAAGTATACAAAGACAAATGCGTCATGCAGTGAGAAAAGCTGGAATAACAAAGCGAGTGACAACTCATACATTAAGACACAGTTTTGCCACACACCTGCTTGAAGATGGTTATGATATTAGAACAATACAGGACTCATTAGGTCACTCAAACCTAAGAACGACAATGATTTATACTCATGTTGCTCAAAAAAACAAGTTGGGCGTTAAAAGTCCCTTAGATTCATTTAAAAGATGAAATAATCAAATCAGCCTAGTCAAGAAATGGCCTTTTTCTCAGGCTGAATGGATTTTTGCGTCCAAAAATATGCGATCGTAAACACTGATAACCAATTTTTCAAATGGAATATTGCTTGCTATCATATTGACTTCTCGAAAAGGGCATATTTGTTTAGCTAATATCCCCCTTTTTCTTTTGAATTGAATTTGAAAACTACAATATGTTGGATATGGCATCTTCAGACCGGAATCTGAGATACCTGCTATGACCCTGAAAATATCAAAACCTTGAAGCCCTGAGATACTCTGAACATATATGAAAAGATTGAATATTCAGGGTGAACCCATTCAGAGCCTCACCCTGAATTAATTCTATTAGGCATACAGCTTTTCAATCCACCTCATTGCTTCAGCCTCACTAACCTTTCCCAAATAGCGCTGGGTGGTTGAAAGGTTCGCGTGCCTTAGAATCACCTTGCTGACTATCTC
>JAGLWX010000179.1 GCA_023133185.1 Fidelibacterota bacterium | reverse complement strand
AGTTTATAGCCCTCAAAATCGTTTATATTTCCTACAAAGGGATCCCGTGTTTTCGTGTCGGCAATATCATCCCAGGTTAAGACCACTTTTCCGTCGCTGGCCGTAGCCGTCAGGGTAGGCATTTTCGGCGGCTGGGCAAAACGGTAATCCTTTTCATAAATCACCTGCACGATGCGCTTTAATTCAAACAACGCGGGCGCAGAATGTTCATCGGAACTCAGTCCTTCAAGCGGATCAAAAGAATGTAGCTCCGACATTGAAATACGCTCGGTGCGCCCCTGATAAAGCGGAAATGGTCCGGAAGCAAAAGTTTCAACAAGATTAGAGATATTACCAAGATACTCAATCAGCGTATCCGAGCCGATGACCTCCCACATGGATTTATCATAACGGAACCAATTCACATCCGGACGTGTGTGCGACGGGATCGGAAACAGTTGAAAAGAGGTCAAGCCCACCATATCCGATTCACTGACATCGGTAGCGGCAAAATTAGGTTCACAGCCATCCTCAGTATAATCGGGCTTATGATTGCATTCACCCTCATCGGGACCGGTATAATTCAATTCCGAGGGACCGACGCCGTCCAGCCCCACATCATCGCCGGCATCCTCGCCAATATCATAAACCCCATTCCCGTTCAGGTCTTCACCATCCATCCAATCCTGATCTTCATCGCCTTCGTAATGGTCACGCAGGTCTTCTTCGTTTATACGATAAAATTCCAGAAAAGCACTCAAGTTGTGAATTCCAGCAGTGGGACCGATAATATTTCCGGCAGGATTATCTCTCTTTTCATCGACTAATCCATCTTCATCATTATCAATCTCATCATAAGCAAGTCCCGGACTTTCCAGATAGGCAAATCCCATTATTCCCGTCGGATAACCACCCTGACCGATGCCGTCAATATCCCAGGAATATGCCAAATCGATTTTCCTGTCAAAGAAGCCCAGCTCATCATCATCACCGGCGCCGGCGATATTATCACCGATAGCATTGTCCACCCAATATCCGAAAGCCATTTCAGGAAGATCGTAATCCGAGATGTTGGCAATATTGTATTCCCAGAAAATCGCATCCCTGGCCTGGGGATTATTCCACTGAAATCCTCTTTGCTCGACGCGAATACCAATCCCACCCCAGGGTTTTCCATATTGAACTGTAACAGAAGGTCGCTTATCTCCAATATAGCGTCCGGGACGCGGGTAATATTTAACCCGATCTTCAGGACCAAGATATTCCTGGTCCTGGGCATCATTGGCAACAAAATAAGTCTCTAAATCAGCGTAGATTACACCACGACCAAATCTGCCGTCCCATTCACCGGGCCACTTCAACCCATTGCCACCTGCCGGCCAGCCTGCGGTCGGCCATGAGTTTGGTAAATTGCTCATAGCAGGATACTCACTATTTTCATTAAAATACTCGAAAACCGGATATAATCCCCATTCAATCTGCCCGGTCGGATCGCGATCCATCTCTTCACGATAATGGGTCTGCAGAAAATACAGAGTGTCCAGCTTATGCTGAGCGTTCAATAAAATTCGCTGCGTCGGATCAGTTACCGGCACCGTATCCTGAGTAATAAAAACCTGAGCGCCGATCAAGAGTCCGATACCATCAACCATTTTAGTGCCTTCATAAGTATCCGGCCACTTGGATACTTCTACCCTTGGCCAGTCAGATAGCTGGG
Source organism: Fidelibacterota bacterium (assembly GCA_023133185.1). Classification (GTDB taxonomy): domain Bacteria; phylum Fidelibacterota; class UBA2242; order UBA2242; family UBA2242; genus UBA9312. The sequence goes on along the minus strand of JAGLWX010000179.1, from coordinate 6,247 downwards.
TTGTGTTCCGAAAATATAAAAGCACGCGGTTGCCGGTCATGTATCCTTCGCGAATAGCCGCCGGATCTGCAGCCGGGTCATCGGGACCTTCATAAAGTTTACCCTGACCATATATAACACTGCTCAATAGCAGACAAGCAAGTATAAACAGAAATATTTTAGACATTTTCTTCATTGATGACTGACCTCCTAATATGATCATTTGATCTCCATCCCACTGTTTGGACATTCCTAAAAATCTATTCCGAATCCAATCTTGACTAAGCGTGGCGCCGCGTACATACCCGGATTGTGTATTATGTCATAGAAATCATTGAAGTTGCTTCTATGACTCGCAAGATCGGTATCTCTGACGATTGCAGTATAGGCTCGACCGGTCCGATTATTGACCCAGTTTTCATTCAGGCGGTCGAATAAATTATAAACCGTCAGAGTTAATTTTGTCCTGAACTTTTTAGAAATATTCAAATTGTAATATCCATTAAAATCAAAATTATATTGTTCCGGTTGCCAGGAATTATTCGGTGTTAAATTAACCCTGAACAGAATACTGGTCCCCACCGGCGACCATGTATAGGGCGTACCTGAATTGTAATAACCGGTCAATGTCGCGCCATATTTGGCGGTATTATATCCGGCTGTAACATTCAACGTATGCCTTTGATCCCAGGACATGGGAATCATCTGGCTGATCGGATCCATACTATCGCCGGCGCGGGTAAAAGTCTGTTGCGGATTATCGGCATTCCCGCGCGTATATTGTAAGGTATAATTCAGATTTAACGACAAGTTATGATAGTTCCACTTATATTTTATTTCAAGCCCCCTGGCGTTCCCATAATCCTTATTTGTGTAAAGACCATATTCGGTTTGATTATAGGTACTCACTATCTTTGTACTAAGGAGATCATAAATATCCCGGTAAAAAAGCGCTACATCTAAATCCATATCACTCACAAGTTCCTGCCAGAGTCCGATTTCGTAGGTAACGGTTTTTTGAGCATTAATTGTGGGGTTTCCAAGAATTGTATCATAGTCGGTCGGTGAAATTCGATAAGAATTGCCGGAATATAATGCATATCCGGGCGGCATCTGGAAAAAATGGCCGTAACTAAAATGCAGAACCGCCGCATTGCCCAACTGGTAAGATAATCCAAAACGCGGACTGATCTGGGTTTTGGGTTTAGCATAGACATAGTTCGACACCTTCTCGGGATTATCCGGGAATCTCATCTGGTTGGCAGGGTTTCGCCACTGAGAGGGGTATCTTTTATTGGGATCAAAATAATCGTATCGGATTCCCAGATTAATGACCATATTATCAAATTCCATTTTATCTTGAAAATATGCCGCATATTCTATTGGCTCGACATAGATAATATCCGAATAAATCGTCGTGTCGTGTTTAACTATCGGCTCATAATAAGGAAATGTAATTTTCAGATTGCCATCAATAAAAATATACTCGATTATGCCCTCTTCTTCTTTATCGGCATATTCATTACGAATTTCCATCACTTTACTATCTATAATATGCCCGGTATAATGAAATCCGGTTTTAAAACTGTGATGTTTATTTATTTGCCAGGTGACGTCAAGCTTGGCGTTTTTATCGATCATCGTTCGCTCTGTATGGAACTTATCCTGTCCTCCGGTATAAAATCCCGGTCCATCACTCTGACTGTAAGCATCATGCACATAGCTGGAATCGAGCGGATTTTTAAAAACATAATTACCGTAATAATTATCCACGTATGAAAATTTCAATTCATAAAAGAGTGAATTTGATAACATATGATTAATATTAAAAGCATACATTTTTGATAATCTTTGAGGAATGGCGCGTCCGTCGGGATTGTATTTATACATATGGTCATATTGATGCCATTCGTCTTTATTTAATGTAAACATCGCTGATATTTTAAAATTTCTAAACAGATCAGTAGATAATTTGCCCATAAAAGATTTATTGATATTGCGATTCATAGGCACGTAGGTGCTGTCTCCATTATATTCCGAATACCACATTGCGGGGTCATCAGCCATAAAATAGCTGAAGTCATCAACGTTAAAACGTCTTATTCCGTTTAGATGGTTTTTATTATCCTGATAGCGGTAGTTCATCAGGAAATATAGTTTATTTTTTAAAATCGGACCGTTTAAATTGATTTTATAATCCTGATTCCGGGTTATTTCCGATGATTTGAGTCCGCTAAAAATATCTGTATTGGGCGTAAAATAATTAGCCAGTGCAGCGTAAGCCGATCCGTGAAACTCGTTGCTTCCGATTTTTGTGACCACATTAACGATACCGCTCATGGCTTTGCCGTATTCAGCGTTAAAAGTGCCTGTAATAACCTCAAGATCCTGAATAGTCTCCGGCTCAAGATCAACCGAGCGTCCTTCTCCGCCAAAACTTTCATCCACAGGAATTCCATCTATCATATACGAAACTTCAGTCCGGCGTCCTCCTCTAAAATGTCCTCTTACTACCCCTGCCTGCATGGATACAACATCGGAAATACTTTCGATAGGCAACATCTCGATTTCATCACTTGATACATTTTTTACGGTACTGGTCTGATCTTTGCGAACCGATATTTTTCGTGCCGTAACAATAACCGTCTCCCCCTCAATAACGGTTGATTCCATTTTAATTTCCAAATATTCCGTGCGGTTAATGGAAACCCGAACGTTTTGAACAATTATTGGTTTATATCCGATCATCTGGACTTTGACTGTATAGACACCCGGACTGAGATTAATGATATAGAAATCACCGCTCTCGTCCGCTGCTGCGCCGTAAGAGGTCCCCTCAACAATTACGTTAGTTCCCGGTAGCGGATCACCGGTTTTCTGATCAAACACTTTTCCGGAAATTTTACCTGTTGTTTGACCAAAAGTCGGAATAGTAACTAAAATGACAAACAGGATCAAAAATCCTGCTAATATATTTTTATTTTTAAAATTTCCCATACGATTTTCCCTCTAAACGGTTCTTATCGCTACCCTAAAATTTAGATGAAATATTGCGGAAATACTCCATTTATTCAATGTAGAAAAAGTCTCAAATATCTTGTGAAAAGATGGGGTATGATTCGTTAGATCCATACCCCATCGAATAACAGTTATTGTTATTTCACAAGCAACATCTTTTTAGTTTGATTAAATACTCCGGATTGAATCCTATAGAAATAGACGCCGGAAGGAACATCCGATGCATTCCAGACAATATTGTATTTCCCTGATCTTTGATATTCATTAACCAAATCAGCAACTTTCTGACCAAGCATATTGAATATCTGTAAAGACACTTGACCACCATGAGGAATTGTGTATTCGATCCGGGTTGTGGGATTGAACGGATTCGGATAGTTCTGTTCTAACCGATAGGATTGAATTATTCTGGAATCGGTAAGATCGATTGAAGTGCCAACGACGTCCATGGTGTCGCCAATCCAGGTATAACTCCACTGGGTCGGTGATTGCCAGGCCAGATCCGTATTAAACGGCGACCATGCCAGGTTTCCGTCCCATGCCCCATCATTGTCATGGAAATACAGTTCAATCGGTATCCGCATACCGCGAACCGGATGAAAACGATCATCGTCAGGACCTGCAATTGAATCTAACGGTATTTTAGCTTCAATAACATAATCCACTCCGCTAAAATTCTCCAGATGATAATTGTCATCATCAACAGTCCAGATAGTATTGCCTACATATTCATTGATAATTCCGTTTTCATGAAATTGTAGTTTATAATCCGGTTCCGATCCTCTCTTATTGCTGGTATGTTTTGAACCACTTGAATTATAAAGTCCGATGAAAAATTCAAAGGCGTCCTGGTTCCACCATTCACCTGCGCCAAAATTATAGACATCATCAATAACGTCGGCGGCGACGTACAGATAATCATCATCAATAGCGAGGTAAACCGTTGCCATCAAATCCAGGCTGTCATTTATTGTACCAACTGCAACGTTATCGATTTCAGGTTTTAATACCCAGGGTTTAATATCACTGTCCCACCACTCAGTAAAAACGCCATCTACCGCAAAACCGGCGGGAACATCCAATGAAATAGTTGGAATACCTTTGGCGGTATTGACAATTGCTCCGGAAACACCGGCGGGACCGTCATTACCGGATGCATCGATACAAACAACGGCATAATAATAAGTCATTTCATTATCTTCGAGAGGATAATAGATATAATGGATAGCATTCTGGGTTCCTTCAAGAACTCCCTTAACTATCATTTCCACGTTAGGATCTATAACGTCTGTTATCGGCTGCCGACTAGCGTATACATTATAAGATTCACCCGATTCTCCGACATTATCCTGCCAAATGACAAGGTTGTAAAATTCAGCGGACTGAACTGCATCAACACCTTGTACTTCTTCAGTGCCAACCCAATCAAACACCGGGGTGCCGGTCCAAATATCATCCAGATAGACCACTTTTCCGACTGCATTAATACTTCCGATCAGAATTTTAAAATTCTTAAAACGACTGGAGTCCATAAGTGTACCATATTGCATAGAACTGGTTGTTGCATTCCAGCCGCCGCCATTCCGATCGAAATCTTCCAGTGCCAGTGTTACGGTCTTCCAGGTACCGTCATACCCGACTTCGCCCTCATGCAGCATATAGAAAGCCTCATATTCCAGATCAGTACCATCACCGTCCATATCGTCATCACTGATGACCAGTTTCAGTGAGTCAAGACCGGCATCGGCTTTGATCTTAAAGGTCAGGCTGTCCGAATGCCAGGAGGGAGCCATGTTTTTAGGTTCGGCAAACGACCAGACCAGACCATCCCAAACAGCCCAATCATTCGGAGGGGTGTTCCACAGAAGTGCGTTAGTTCCTTCAACAGCACCCACGCCTTCGGCAATTTCATAGCTTCCGCCGCCCCAGCCGCTCCAAAGTCCGACGCTTCCGGGAATATTCATACCGTTGAAGAATACCAGGTCAATTTTAGCAACACCCTTTAATGTCAGATGATCCAAAATAATTGTTCCGTAAGAACGATCTCCATCTCCACCGCCACCGATTGAAAATTCAACCGAAAAACCTTTGATCTTATCCTTGTCCAGCAGGGCATTTCCGGTAACTCCCGCCCAACCAGTCAGATTGAAACCATTACCATCCCAGGAGTCATTTCCAACCAATGGCATTTTGATCTCATTCCAACCGGGTGCATTATCAAGAATATAAAGAAAGGAATAATAATATTCACACTGGTTGATATCATATGTTTTGTTCCCATTTTCAGAATCACTAACATCATGCAGATTAAATCTCAAATGTACTTTCCCTGCCGCTGACTGTGGAACCGCATTGTAATACCAGAAAGAGATGGAATCATATCCGGTAAAATCATATGTGGCATTGGAATCCGGATGCCAGTGTTCAATTTTACTGAATCCACCCCATGATTCCATGTTGTGGGCGCTATAATCCAGCCTCATTGCACCGACGCCTTCATAAACAGGATCGGCTACAATCGAATCAAGTACAAAACCTGAATCAGTACTGGCGTTGTCATTAATAAACATACCCCAATATGTTGTGTCAGGTTCTGCATCAAAGGTATTGATGACTTGTCCGTAACTAATACCGACGGCAAGTACTAATACCGTAATCATTAGCAACTGTTTCTTCACTTTTCGCCTCCTTTAATTTGTTATGTTTTCTTGATATAATGGGTTGAAACCGGTAAAAATGTTCGGATTCCAACCAACAGTTATGATGCAATTTGTTTTGTAAATTTTATATAGGATAGTGCTCATCACAGTAATAAATGACAAAAACCAAGCCAAACTATTTTTATTTGTCAGAACTAAAATCCCGACATTGTAATCTTTTAAATGCGTCCTGTATTTAAATCTTATTATCATATTAATAACATTTCTCTTATCTAATTAATAATTGAATCATAACCTGTCCGGGGCTTTTATTCTGCCTAAAGTCACTTTAGAAAGAGCATTTTTTTTGTAACGGGCATGTTGTTCCCTTTTACAATTTGATAAAAGTATATACCCGAAGGTAAAAGGGCGGTTGGCTTCCAGCAGAAATCATAATTCCCCGGCTGGAGGCGTCCCTGAAATAGATTATCCATAAGTTGTCCGTTAACATTAAAGATCAATATTTGGATATCACTCGTATGTCGGACATTTAATGGAATTATCGTCGTTGAATTAAAAGGGTTGGGATAATTTAACCCTATAGAATATGT
>JAGLWX010000178.1 GCA_023133185.1 Fidelibacterota bacterium | reverse complement strand
TTGAATTATCCAGTCCCGGATCAATCAGAGAAAGCGTTGCTCCACCACCATCAGCCTGGACAGCCCAGGGAACCTCGTCGTCATAACAGACAGAATCCACTAAATAACCGGCGTGATTATACAGCCGGATTATTTCACCGGAGTTACTCAGGTTGAATTCAAAATTTCCGCAAACATCACCTGCCGACTGAAATTGAGTTCTGAATTTCGACGTATCATTTGACAAAATCAGAAACCCTCCGGAATTTAAAGCCACTCCCTCCGGAATTACGAATTGATTGTCATTATTGGAATCCTTGAAGATCCAGCCGCTTAAATCCTTTTCGATATCCGACGCATTATAAAGTTCAACCCAGTCACCGGAATCAAAATCAGGGTGAGAATGGTAGTTTATCTCATTTATAACGATATCCCCTGTATAACTGCTGTCAATCTCAAAAACCGCTGTAATATCCATTGACCCCGGCGGAACAATCCTGACCGGATTCAAATTGTAATTATCAATCCCCCGCCACTCAACAAACCGATAACCCGGTTGAGAAATTGCCTCCAGTTCAACAGGTAATCCTTCGAAATAATTTCCTTTCCACGTTTCATCATCAATATACAGGCTGTTTATTCTAACTTTCCCGGCTTCCGGCAAGTGTTGGATTTTAATGATCGCCACGCCATTCAAATGAAACTTGCTGATAATATGTGATGTAACATAAGCCGGGCGGAATTTCGCAAAGGTCCTTAATGTCTCAATATGATAATACCAGACGTTAAGCGAGTGCCATCCGAGATCATCTTTCCAGCGCTCAAAATGATTTGGCATTTCCGATTCAATGAGGTCTTTAAAATAATCAATTTTTTGATATATCCGGTCGGTCTTAAAATTTATATTCAGCAGGTCGGCAAAACGATTTATAAACGTATTTTTAAACGTTTCGTTCTCCAGTAGTTTTCTGAGAAACAGCGTTGACCAGGGTGGATTGGGCCAATCCGGACCGTCAGTGGCTGTGGCAAATTCAAGGGTGTTTAACTGATAAGCTGTGGGATTATATAATCCAAATCCGAAATCCGTATCATACAATATCCAACGCCCCCTGCCGGTTGACTTTTTTTCCCGCCAGTATTTGAGATTATTCCCGGGCCAGTCCCGGTTATCAAAAAAGATCTGCGCAATCTGGTAATCAATAAAATTTTGAATGTCCATCTGAGTCTGAATATATTCGTAATTTGAAGGGATACTTAAATCGTGTGTGAAAATATAGTCAACCAGAGCATCATAATGTTCTGCATCACCATTAATCGGGGTATTTCTATATTCAAGCAGGTCAATATTATCGGGATCCACTGAATAATGTGAAGCAATATAGTGCTCGTTCAATTTTTCACGTATGTTGTGGACTCCCCAGTAAACGCCGTTCAAATAGACTACCGCCGGACGATAAGCCTGCAGATCTATGTGGGCGCCTTCCACCAGGCTCTGCATCATCGCATCTCTGAACATCGTATATTCCCAGTCATTGGCAGAATTACGAAGAACTATAGCCTGAAATTTTTCAATGGGTAAATCCGGGAATACCTGATAATCGATTTCCCTGTACCCATATTTCCGCCGGGCAAACAGCGCCAACGATTTTTGTGGTTTCGCCCGGCTCCATCCGCCAAATATTTTCATGCCGGCGTCCATTGAGAAACCTATCTCATTATCAGACTCGAAAAATTCAATATGAACCAGTCGCTCCCAGTCCTGCCAGAAATTCGCGCCATAATAAGGTATCTCAGACGAGGCATTATTGCCCATTACATAAATACCGCTGTCCGGATCCCAGAGATTCTCCGGCGCGGTTGTAAGTGATATAACCGCCAGATTGTGCTGTTGCCCCACGATATACGTATTTGTCATTGTCGGGCTATCCAGAGCGTCTGTTTCAATACTTCTTGCACGAACTACTTTAGTTTCATTGATATAAAGTGGGCTGGAATATACCAACGACGATTCTGTAGGTACAGAACCGTCTAAGGAGTAGTAGATTATTGAAGATTGAGTTTCCGAGGTCAATTCAAGTATAATCGGAAAATCATATCGTCCGCCCGGCAATGAAAAATAAACCAGGGACCCGATTCGTTGATATCCGGATTCATCATTAGACTCGCCAGGCGTTGACTGACTATAATAATACCAATTAGAAGTTCCGTCGGGATAACGCCCATAAGAAACGTCATCCGGCAAATTGCCCAAATCAACTTCATCCAGAATTACTCCCTGACGGTCTGTCAGGTAAATCTTCTCACCCTGTGAATCTACTTTAAAATTTGTGTGCAAATAATATGGGCGTATTTCCAACAGCTCATCCGGCGCTCTTGGCACTGGTGGTTCGGATTGTAATCCAAGTGTAAAAAACGGAATAATGGTCAAATCGGAAGAATTTAGACTGCTGTTATGAACCTGGATAGCCAGAACATTCGATCCTTCAGTGATGATATTTTCGAGAGAATCAAGCGGGAATTGCTTCGGCTGACCGCCATATATAATTTGAGGTTCCGTGTATGTATCCGCCGGCTGATTATAAGGCGGGCGATCGCCGCTGATATTTGCCCGGGCAATTTCTGCTCCGTTTAAATAAGCAATAAAAGCATCGTCATAATCCACATGAAGCAAGGCTGCACGGACAGAGTTAACATCCACGACATAAAACGTTTTTCGGATATATACCGAATTCGTTGCCGAGATAACGGTCGCATCATCGTCATCACCATAACCGATACCCGTTGGTCCTTCCAACCAATTCGCATCATTGAAAGCTAACAAATTCCAGTCCGCCGGAGGTTCTGAATCTCCAATACGGTACTTCCAGACATCCCCAACGGTTATTTCAGCCAGCCAATGAGAAATATATTCATTACGATCCTTCCCCGAGGCAAAAACGAGTAAATGGCCATGCGGCTCCAGAACGACCTCCGGTAAAACCCACTTTTGCAGATCACTACCGTCATCCGAAAGAGAATATCCGGCAAGATTTACAGCTACATTATCTGGATTATACAATTCGATCCAGTCCGGAAATTCCCCGTCTTCATCGCTGATCACACTAACATTGGTGGACATTATTTCATTAATCACCACCGTCTGGGCGGTTAAGACCTGGAAAAAACCCATCATAAAAAACAGCAAAAACAAGCAACGTTGAAAAATATTATATACCAAAATTCTCGTTATTTTTATTGATAAGAATTTATTTTAACTTGAATTGGGCAGTTAAATCCGCCACGCTTACCACAAATTCACCCGGCTCAACAATCCGAACATTCTCTCTGCCAATGAAAGATAAATCGTCTTTGGAAAGAGTAAATTTTATAGTTTTAGCCTCTCCGGGTTCAAGCAATATTTTAGAAAATCGTTTAAGACGTTTAACCGACGGCGTTACAGAAGCAAACAGGTCGCTGACATATAACTGAACAACTTCCTTACCGGTAATTTCACCTGCGTTTTTTACAGTGACCTGAACGTTTAGTTCATCGCTCTCACTTATCTCTGCTTTATCCAATTTTAAGTCACTGTACTCAAATTTCGTATAGCTTAAACCATAGCCAAATGGAAATTGGGCGTCATAATCATTTATTTCTGAAATTTCACTGTTCTTATAGTCATAGCACATCAGAGAGTTTGTATATCCCGGATAAGTAATCGGCAGTTTTCCACAAGGATTAAAGTCTCCAAAAAGAACATCTGCTACGGCAGAACCACCTTCCATTCCCGGTAAATATGCCATTAAGATAGCATCTGCATCGTCCACAATGCCGTTAATAATCCGGGGACGTCCTTCTACCAAAACAAGTACAACAGAAACACCCGTTTCTTCTATCGCTTTTGCCAGCTTTAATTGCGGTTGAGTCATAGTTAAATCGTCGATATTTCCAATAAGTTCACAATATGGACGTTCACCTATACAGACAATAGCAACATCTGAATTCCTTGCCGCCTTTACAGCTGCATTTATATCAATTTCTTTGTCAAATGTAACCCCGGGTAAATAAGTCACATTTTTAATTCCTATTTTGTTCTCAACAGCTTGCAAAATCGTTTTCTTATTCTTTGGATACAGCTCTTCTTGATCTCCCTGCCAGGTTATTGTCCACCCGCTATTCATAACTGAAAGTAAATTCGCAGCAGGTCCGGTTAGAAATATTTTTTTGTCTTTTGATAAGGGCAACAACCTGCTATCATTTTTAAGAAGGGTAATTGCCTCTCTTGCCGCTTGCAGGTTTATTTTTCTGAATTTACCACATGCGAATTTTTTCTTTAATTTTACATTGGGATAAGGACTTTCAAAAAGCCCAAGTTCAAATTTAACTTTAAGAATTCTTGTAACCGCCTCGTCAATTCTCCATTCAGGCACAACACCTTCATTAACCAACTCTAATAAAAGTTCATAAAAGCTAAAATCATAAGGCACCATGCTCATATCTATGCCAGCCATGACAGCCATTTTAACCGCTTCTTTTTGAGTTGGTGCCACTTTCTCACGAAGATGCAACTGGTTAATATCAGCCCAGTCCGACACAACAAAACCATCAAAGCCCAACTCATTTCTAAGCACTTCCGTCAATAAATAATAACTGGAGTGAACAGGAATTCCGTTAATCTCAGAGCTATTTACCATAACGGTAGCAGCGCCCGCCTCAATTGCAGATTTAAAAGTCGGCAAAAAAAGTTCCCGCAACATTCTATCCGGAATCCATGCCGGTGAGCGATCTTTCCCGGA
>JAGLWX010000177.1 GCA_023133185.1 Fidelibacterota bacterium | reverse complement strand
ATCACCTTGTAACCCTTTAACATATTCTGCTCCCATTACAGACGCCAAATAAACATCCTCTCCATAAGTTTCAAATAATCTTGGCCATAAAGGCTGGCGACCTAAACCTAAAACAGGATTAAAATTCCATGGAACGCCGGACGCCCTGGTCTCAATAGCAGTAATTTCGCCCCCTTTCCTGACCAACTCCGGATTCCAGGTTGCCGCCATGCCGATAGATTGAGGAAATATGGTTGCTCCAATGATATAATTCGCCCCATGAATTGCGTCTATGCCGTATATTATCGGTATTCCCAGACGGGTTTTCTTCGTTGCAATATCTTGAATCTGAGTAATGATCTCATGCCAATGATCCAGAGTATAAGCAGCATCATAAACATTAAGTATTGAACCAATATGATATTCTACAATAGCCTCTTCTAATTTTACCGGGTCGATTTGATGCGACTCTGCCACTGTGCTTTTCACTTTAGAAACGCTATCAATAGTCAACTGAGTCATCTGCCCGATTTTTTCCTCCAATGTCATTTGAGAAATTAATTTTTCCACCTCAATATCAATGGTCAGGTTATCACCTTTTTGGCAACTCAAAATAACCATCATAAAACTCATCAATACGATCATCAGGGATTTGATAAAATTCATTTTACACTCCCACAAATTAAAATTTTTCTTCATCGAATAATAGATTGACATAATCGATACCAGGGATATTTTTTAACTCGCTGACAAACTCTTTACTTTGATCTTTATGGTGTAAATGTACATAATAGGATATCTCAATGTTACCTTTTCCACCAATTGCTTTGACGTTGATCAGGCTGCTGCTTTTACAATATTTCTTAAATACGGTAAGATATGGCGTTTCTCCCTCAATTCCGGATTTATAAGAAAACTGAACCAGCAGCTCTTTTCGTAACGGATAGACAAATTGCGTTTTGGATAATACGATGAAAACCGCACCAATCAACAGCACACCGAACAGGGCAATAAGATGCATCCCAACACCGGACGCCATCCCAACCGCTAACGAAAAGAAAATAAAAACAATATCCTGAGTATCTTTAATAGCAGTCCGAAATCTGATGATCGACATGGCGCCTACCAACCCAAACGCACGGGCAAGATTATTTCCAATGACCATTATGACAATACTGGTGATCATAGATAAAACAATTAGAGAATTGAGATATGTTACCGAATAAGTCGGTCCGGAATATGTCCAGCGATAAATTATGGAAATTAAAAGTCCGCAGATAAACGCTACCACCATATTCACGACGACTTGTCCGGGATTTATGGAATACACAAACAGGTTCTCGAATCCATTAAACATTATACAACTTCCTCATTTATAAAATCATTTTTTAAATAATACTCTTTTGCCCATTCATAGGATGAGCGTTTAAAGTGCATATCCAATTCATCAATATGCCTGTCAACACAATGAGAATATTTCGATACAGATCGTTGTTGCAAAGAGAACTTCTGGATAATTTTTCTCAACCAGAGCGGGTAACCGGAATAAAACTTTATTTCAAGCACAAAATAATCTCTTAAAACATATTCAGTCTTATACTTCGTGAATAATTCATCTGTCGAAGTACAAACCTTGCTGCGAATATTTTTGTCAAATGTTATGCGTAAGTCAGGATTAAATTTACTATGATAGGCTTCACGATCGTAAACGATCAGTACGATGGGAACCAGGTTTCTCCCGAAATAATAATATAAAAACTTTCTGGCATCACTGTGGGCATTTGGAAATTTTCCATCACTCAGAACATGTTTATCAATATTTCCCCACATCAGTAATTGTTTGATATCTCGATAATAAACCGGCGCCCGGTTCTTACTAATGATATTTACTTCCTTCTGTTTAATTTCGAGAAATACGATCGAGTCTTCAGTCTGTTTATTATAGCTTCGAATTCGAAATTTCTTGCGGAGTTTCAACCCTGCTAATTTCTCTTTATAAAAATTTAACTGGCCCGTATCAAAATAAATACTATTTACCTTGTAATCGAGCAAGTCGTTTATATCAAGATTCCGATCTTTCACTACATAAGGTGTAATTACTGACCGGAATTCGTTTAAACGGTCTTTTGACACCAGGTATTTAAATTCACGTCGTCTATGCATATTATTGAAACGTTACTGCTTTAAAGATTCTTCCCATATATTCCGATAATAAAACAGGTTCAGTATGAATTCTGACATTTACAACCGACCCGGTCATTAAGCCTGCCGTTTGAACATCAAGCGTTGCAATAATAAGCACTACCTGCTTATTGTTCAACAGTCGAACTTCGGGTGATATTTCCACAACTTGCCCGGTGAATAAGGAATTACTTTCTGGTATAATCACTTCAATTTTTTGACCGGAAGCAAGATATGAATGTTTGGAATACAGAACCGGTATAAA
>JAGLWX010000176.1 GCA_023133185.1 Fidelibacterota bacterium | reverse complement strand
CCTTAAGGGAGGAAACCGATGAACACAACGATGCGTAAGTTAATTAAGGGCGTGAGAGCGAAGCGGGCAATCCACTTAGAGAAATGGATTAAAAAGCATCTGGATATGATATCTATTAATAAGGATAAACCTAAAGACCTAAGAGACTTACCTGATATAAATCAACTTAATATCCCTGAATTTGAGGAATTATTAAAGCGGAAATTTGGATTAGAATATACGATACAGAGTGTCAACGCATATAATGACACCGAAGAACACAGGATTTACATTCATGGAAAGCAGATCGGCACAACGCTCTTTATCAAGCATGATGTAATATCCGAAAGGAAAATTAAATTGATTATTCATGAAGAACCAACACCCATCTTCGACGGGGAGGACTCGAAATGACTACAACACGCAATCCTTACTATCCCGATGGTCACTTAAGATCATACCCAAGTGGCGAAGGATGGCGATTTGTAATAAATACTAAGGACAAAGAAAAGGGGCTTAGGTGGGGAAAGAATCACCCATCTTTTGAAGGATATGAATTTATTGTAACGTCACCAGCATATGATAAGTGGGGTAAAGAGCACGAAGATATGGTGGCTATTTGGGCAAGAAAGCCTATATTCACGGAGGAAAACCAATGAATCAAGCAGAACAAACAAAAGAAGAACTTGAAAGGATTAAGAGGTCATTAATTGATGAACTGGCCGGATTCAGATTGAGATTATCTAATTATCTGGTCCAAAAGATGAAAGAGAACATGGAAGCGTATTCAACATTCCATGTTTTAGCGAAGAGCAAGCCAAATGATCCTGATCTTATAAGGTCAAGAGATTGGCACAGAGCGCAAATATCCTTTATTCATTCTATGGCAGAGGAGTTCGGTATTGAACATGAAGCGTTGAAGTACAGCGAAGTTATGATTGAAAGATTCAGGCTTGATTCAAGAAGTGATGGTTTGTCATAAGTTCCGTTCCAGTGTTTCACATGCCACTATTGACAATTGTTACTGATATTGATACAATGTTTATATGATTAATGGAAAAATACGGCAATTTAGCCCGATTGTTCTTTATATTTATGCCCGATGTCGATGGATTGCCAAAGAACGTAAGAGAGCCGGAAAAAAGGGTCATGAATTTACCATCACATTACAGGATGTTGAAGATATCATATTTCAGGATTGTTATTATTGTGGGAAAAAACCCGCCCAGAAGGTCGAAAGGGATGAGAAATTATATAATGGGATAGATCGCTTTGACAACGATAAAGGATATGTAAGGGAGAATTTAGTCCCGGCCTGTGGGAAGTGCAATCGAAGAAAGCGACAAGCGGATTTTCAGGAATATCTGGATACATGTAGGAGAGTGGTGGCTAAATGGGGAATGAAATAAATGAAAATATTTTATAAAAAACCTTGCTTAACCCTTGATAACCCTATACAATTATGATAGAATATGATTATCATCGAAATAGCATTAAAATTAATGGACGGTGAATCATGAAAGAAGCACTCAAGAAAGCTATATTGAAGGAATTGAATGACAATCCCAAATCAGCGGTTGAAATGCTCAATCTAGTTACTACTCAAATCAATAATAGTATTGAGATAGCTAAGAAGGAATTAGATACAAAGGCCAGAACTGCTCTTTGGATGGGTATCTCGGTTTTGGGTGCTAAAACAATTAGATTCGCCAAAAGACACAGAAAAGCTGTTTTGGAGAAGATGTTTTTGGCTTACGGAGAGCCAGACGAGGGCGAATGTGAAGCCGTAAAGAGAGCATGGGAATTCCTAAATGAAGATGAATCATGAATATGAAATATTTACATTTGCCGTGGATATTAAGTGAGACCGCTGGCAGTGATTGGATTGCCAAGATATATTCCACCACAACTGGAGAGGAAATCGCTCAAGTTTACGGTAACACTAAGGAAGAAACGGAAGCTCGTGCAAAATTAATTATTCGCGCCCCACAATTAATCAGCATTTGCGCCCAAATAAAGAAATGGCGGGATGAGGAAACCAAGGAGTTTGAAGGTGAGTGGGGATTTAATCCTTTAACATCTAATGGCGAGATTTCATACGACGCTCATTGTTCTATCCAAGAATGCGATAATCATGGTGATATACAGGGGGCAGGAATGCGAATTGGATTTATGCAAACCTGCCAAAGAGTAATTACGTATTTAAAGGAATTAGAAAATGTATAATGAAAAGAAAGAAACTTATTTGACAGTTCAGAAGGTAGCGAACCTGCTTGACAGGCATCCCAAAACAATCCAGCGATGGTTCGATGCTGGTATCCTGGGAGGGTTTCGGCATCCGGTAAATAATTATCGCATGATACCGATGTCGGAAGTAGAGCGGATTCTTGATGGATGTAAGTGAAGTATGTTGTGGAAATTAAATGATGAATGGAAATGAACATGAAATTATATTATAAGAATAAAAATGCATTTGTGGAAAGTCAAACGGAGCAATTACTTACTGGTTATCGTCGGGATTTACAAATTAATCAACCAGAACATCTTGAATTATGGACAACAAATGAAAGATTGGTGGAAGAGTGCCAAGATATTGCAAGGCGATATAGCATTGAAATAATCAGTATTGGGGAGTATACATATTTACCTCTTCTATGCAATGAAGCTCACGGGCGGATAAAAGCGAATTATAAAAACGGGCAGCGAACCAAAATATTGTACGTTGCAGATTTAAGTTTAGATGGCTGGGCTTTACTTTTGGCTATCATAAATACATTACACCAGCAAATGAAGCTCATGGATATGGTGAATTGTGAAAGGTGTGCATTGAATCCTGAACAAGTGAAAAAATACGAACTTCCATATTCATCACTGGAAAAGCTGAAAGTTAGCGATTCACGTAAATCGGATTACATTGAGATATTCGGCGATATGATCCTTGAATTGAATGAAATTAGCCCGGAAATCTTAGAAATATTAATCAAAGAAGCGATTGAAGAGAATTTAAACATGGAAACTTTTCGGGAACAGCGAGAAATAGAAGCCTTTGAAATAAATGAAATCGCCGTCCTGAAAGGTGAAGTAAATAAGGCTGTTGAAATATATACGAAAGATTGGTAATGCCTGAAAGAAATAAATATATATGCGATACATGCAAAAGAACAAAAAAAGAGCCTTTGAGATGTGAAGTGTGTGGACGTGTAATCAGTTCCGACAAAAAAATAAATCCCGATAAGGGTTATTGGCTTATAGAAGAAGAAAAAAACAAATGGAGAAGATATTGCTATGACTGCTACGAAAGAAAAAGACAAAATCATGACACTGGATGATGTTGAAAAGAAAATTCAGGAACAGATTGAATTCTGCACCAGAAAAGGATGGCTTCATGCACAGCAACAACTTCAATGCGTGTTGGATGGTCTAAGAGAAGATCGTCCATCTCTTGAAGCTGGGATGAATAAGCCTATTAAAGTATCAATCTATTCATCTAAAGGCCGTTCTACAGGCAAGCATAACTTTTCTATTGAGGGCATTTTCATTTCAAATAAGAATTCAATAGAAGAAGCGAAAGCAGAAGCGGTCAGTCAATTTAAAGCACTCGGTCATACAGTCGAATTTGTAAAGGATTAAAAAAATGAATACACCATTTTTAGACAGTAACGAAAATAAAGTTATATCCCCTCACAGGGAAGCGGGTACATATCCTGGAGATGATTGGTATTTCTACACTAATACAAATGATGTAGAAATATTAAATAGGGTGCCTGATTCACCAAATTGGAAAATTGTAAAAAAGGCTTTCGATCAGTACGGTAAAGAACTATCAAATTACTACTCAATATGGAGAAAGAACATAGGGGAGCACCTTCCAAAATGACTGCCAAGAAAAAACCTAACAAAATAACTGTTTTTGGTGGATTTATCCAGTCGGTAATTATAGTAGTATTAGTCAATTGGTATCTGAAATGGACGCTTACGGGTTTCGAGTTGTTCATAATGATTGTAACTTATTTGGGAGCAGTCGGCGTGTGGGAGCTTGTGGGCATATTCCGGCTCCGGTCAATGCCGAAACCACCAAGGCAACCGAAAATACCGCCACAGGATAAGGGTTATATGAGTCAGAATTGAAATAAATAAAGGAAAAAAGGAATTACACATGAATTCACTAATTATTGACACTGAAACAACAGGATTCCCGCATTGGAAATCTGAGCTTGATGATCCAAAACAACCTGGATTATTAGAGTTGGCATTTCAACTCTACTGCCATGAGCAGAAAGAAACGATAACTTCTTTTTCATCATTAATAGATTGTAAAATATCAATACCGGACGATGTTATAGAAATACATGGAATTAGCAAGGAAATGGTAGCTCAATACGGAATGCCTGAAAAGTTAGCCCTTCAATTATTTGACGATGTTATCCAACGTGCCGACAGAATAGTGGCACATAATCTTAACTTTGATAGACGTATAATGAAAATAGCATTTTGTCGGGTAGGGATGGAATGTGAAAAACTTAACGAGATTGATAAGTTATGCACGATGCTTAAATCAACTCCAATGCTAAAATTGCCCGGTAAATCAGGCTATAAATGGCCAAAATTAGAAGAAGCATATAAAATTCTTGTTGATAAGGATGGGTTTGAAAAGGCTCACAGGGCATCCTATGATGTCGAAGCTTGTAGAGAAATTATGCTTGCAATTGAGGATGAATGAAATGGATGACATAACAAATACCCCTAATTCAGAGAAAATAGTTGTGCTTCTATATATCAATTGCACAGGGTTTACTTTCGTAATTGAAATAAATCCAAATAAAGAAATTCCGGAGCGAAAGAATATCGGATTTAGATTGCCAATGCCTAAAATCTCCGACAAGCTGAAATTAATGTATGGAAAATCATTTCAATTCCACGGAATTAAGACGGTAATTTATCTTGATCCGGCAATGGATAACCATATTAAAGAACTTGGCGAATTGATGGGATCGGATATACTCGTTTGTGGATTTTCAAATTTAGGATCGAATTTCTGATGAAACAGAAGGATAATAAAAAACAAGGAGGGAAAAAATGAATTTTGAATTATCGCATGTAATTGCAAAGGCTATTGTTAGTGCCAAGTACAGTGATTTAAAAGCCGACATGATTGCTTTTTGTGCTAAGTATAACTGTACGATGGAGTGCGTCCATAATAGTGTACGCATAATCGCAGACAAGGATCATACGATAACTATACCCAAGGAGAAATAAAATGAAGCGTTTCAGAATGTGGTGGAATATGAATGAGTTGTGGCTTGGTATCGGGCTGATGGTTCTGGTGTTCATATTCGCTTTTGGATGGCTTTTTGTTTCAAGAGAAGAAGTAAAATACTGGTATGAAATGCGAACTTTTGAGCAGCAGGTTGAAGGTATAGAAATGGCATTATGGGTACTCATTTTTATTCATTTGATAAAAAGTAAATGACAGAAAGTGGAGGAATATTATGAAGATAGAAAAAATTGCTGAAAGGGTTTGTTCATGGTTGGGAATAATTACTATAACGGTTTTTATCTGGACATTAGATAATACATGGTTAATATTTACGTTGATTCTGCTCATTCTTGCAACCTATCTTAACAAAACGATGGTTCATCTTACTATTAATTTTGTTGATGGCAAATTGAGAAGGGTTTTGAAGGAATATGTTCTAAAACAAAGACCTCCTATTTTGAGAGGCGATGGTATCTGGCTGTGCTCTTATTGTCTTAAAGAAATTGACAGAGATTTGCCATGTCAGAATCCCGATTGTGTCACTGTTCAAGCAGAAGAATTATTGAAGAACACAAAGGATATTGATGGAGGCTAATATGATTGCTACAATTATTAAATGGCTTTGTAGGATTACGGGAACTTGGAATAAGTGTAACCGCTGGCATTTCTGTCATGGTTGCCGTACATGGCAACCGGAGCACATTAATTGCCGATGCGGGATCGTTGAATTGAAAAGGTATGAGGCGATTATTGATGAACGAACAAAACCGAAAGAACACAAATCCATAGTCGATAGACAAATGGAAATATCGAAAATTGTGATGGACGAACATACTATCGTCCCTGATAAGATAACAGAAGAAATAGTTAAGCTGTCAGTAAAAAAGAGGGACATGCTTCCCGATGCAATTGATTATATTGAAAATCTTATTTATGTAATTGATGAAGTACGAGATACATTGCGTGGCAAGCACCCTGAAGGTGTTACCGATGGTCAAGCAGCACTAAATTATATAGAGGGCCGCTATTATTATTGTAATGAAGCCCGCGAATTTATCAAACAGAAGGAGAATAATGAAAAGGAATCAGAGGATATTTAAATGTCTAAATTAAAAGATTTGACAGGACGGAAATTCGGGCGGTTGACCGTGATTAAGCGTGTGTCGAAACCGAAACATATAAAAAAGAAATTAAATAATTATTGGTTATGTAATTGCGACTGCGGAAAGGAATGCATTGTATATAATTATAATTTGCGAAAAGGATTAACGAAGAGTTGCGGCTGCTTAAAAGTCGGTCATCGTGTACATTGCGCAATTGATCTAACTGGGAAGCGGTTTGGGAAATGGCTCGTTCTTTCTCGCGCCTTAAGGCCTGATTCGCAAAATAATGGTACTTGGTGGAAATGTAAATGTGATTGCGGAACTATAAGGTCTGTTCGTTCGGCAACCCTAAGAAAAGGCCAATCTAAATCTTGCGGATGCGGGAGAACTGATTATATGATTGGGCAAAGGTTTGGGATGTTAACCGTTATAAGGCGAGTCCCAAAACCGATTCATATTAAAAAGATAGTTAATTATTATCTATGCAAATGTGATTGTGGTAATGAAAAAATTATATCAAGGTCAAATCTTAAAACTGGTCATACAAAATCTTGTGGAAAACATAGATTTAATGATTTAACAGGACAAAGATTTGGAAGATTAATAGTAATAAAAAAAGCAAATAACTCTAGGGGAACTAAGGGATGTCCAAGTGGCAGAGTACGATGGTTATGTAAATGTGATTGCGGTAAAGAGAAAATTGTTTGGGGTGATTCTTTAAAAACGGGTAGTATTAAGAGTTGCGGGTGTCTAAATATGGAAGTCCGCAAAAGACGTGGAAAAGAAAGGCGCAATTTTATTGATTTAACTGGTCAGAGATTTGGCAAATTAACAGTTATTTCACTTGCATTAAAACCCGCTAATTTAAAAGGAAATCAAAGATATTGGAAATGTAAATGTGATTGTGGGAAAGAAACAATCGTTCTTGGAGCTAGTTTAAAAAGAGGTACTAAGAGTTGTGGTTGTTTGGTTAAAGAAGTCCATTTATTGCAATATTCAGAAGCTTCATTAAATTCATTATTTGGAGTATATATAAAAAGCGCTGATAATAGGAAATTATCATTTGAATTAACGAAAGATGAATTCCGCCTTATTACTAAGAAATCGTGTCATTATTGTGGTAGTGAGCCAACCAATATGCATGGTGCTAATAATTGTAACGGTAAATATAATTATAGCGGATTAGATCGAGTTGATAGTTCCAAAGGATACACGATAGACAATGTCGTTCCATGTTGTAAGATATGTAATCGGGCAAAAAGTGATATGGCTCAAAAAAAATTCTTGGCTTGGATAGAGCGTGTTCACAATCATCAAAGCCTTAAAAATAATAACCTAAAAAGGAAATCAGCATAAAAAATAATGACAAGCATTCCTGACAATTTCATTGAAAACCTTTCAAGCAGGATTGATATAGTTGATCTCATTAGCAGGTATATCACTCTCAAGAAAGCCGGAACGCGCTACAAGGGTAAATGCCCTTTTCATGACGACAACGATCCCAGCTTTACCGTTAATTCAGACAAAGGATTTTGGTACTGTTTTGGTTGCTCTACTGGCGGGGATGCAATATCTTTCATCCGGAAGCAGGAAGGCTTAGATTTCGTTGAGGCCGTCAAGTTCATAGCCGATATTTACGGGATTCCCGTACCTGAAACCGGAAAGTCCGAATCAAGTAATCGAGTATTGTATGATATCAATCAGGCAGCGAAAATAATGTTTCATAAATTCCTATCATCTGGCATGGAAGGTAGGCTATTCAGGAAATATCTTACTGAGCGTGGTTTTAATCCTGAAACAATCAAGGCATTTGAAGTCGGAGCGTCACCTGAAAGCTGGGATTTCATCAAGGACGGTTTATCTAATTTCAAGCGTGATGATATGGTTAGGGCAGGGGTACTTATAAATAACAAAGAGAAGGATTCGATTTATGACCGTTTCAGGTATCGTTTGATAATCCCGATCATAGACAATTTAGGGCGTGTGGCTGGTTTTGGCGGTCGTATCATGAAAGGCGACGGCCCAAAGTACATAAACTCCCCAGAGAGCGATATATTTAAGAAATCGAATATCTTATTTGGGTTAAGTCTGGCGAAAGAATCATGCCGTGAATCAGGCGATTTAATTGTGATGGAAGGTTATACTGATGTCATGATGTGCTGGCAGTCAGGATTGAAAAATTCATGTGCTGTTATGGGAACCGCATTGACAGAAGATCATATCCCGGTATTAAAACGCTTTGCAAGGCGTGTAATCCTCTTATTCGATGGGGATAAGGCAGGTGTCAAGGCTACGGTTAAAAGCGTGTCAGCGATGGTTGACAGCGGTTTAAAGGTACTTGTGGCAAAGATAGGTAAGGGTAATGATCCGGCAAGCTTAGCTCATGAATCCGGTGCTGATAAAATAAAATCAATAATAGAGAATGCTATTTCGGGTGATGATTGGTTAATTTCCATGTTTGCAAAACCAGTATCCAATAAACCACTCCAGGACAAAATGAAAATGCTCGCAAATGCAGCCAGATTCATCAACAAGCATGAATCTGAACCAATGAGAGATGAATTAATAGAAAAGGCGACAATTCAATTTAAGGTCCCGGCAAGTGCAATTATTGAGATTATGCGGAATTTGAAGGAAAATAAAGGAAAGGCATCTAATGGGAATGTAGCCCGGATGGTCAGTAATATCGAAAAGGCAGAGCGTAATTTCCTGATGTCGGCAATGAATTATCCGGATACTTTCGGAGAATTGAAGGAATTATTGGATCAGGATGATTTTGATGTGCCGATCCATAAACTTGCTTTTAAAGTAATGACCGGAATTGAGTAACATAAATTTATCGGATACAATTATCGATAATGATAAGGAGAATATTTCATGGCAATTCACAGAGTAGGTACTGACCAAACCTGTCCGCATTGCAAGGGCGATATGGACAGGGCTGTAGATACAGTCAACATGATACATGTTTACATTTGTAACGAATGTGGAGCGCAATACGAAGCGCATCCTGAAAATTCAAAGCAGAAAGTTGGTAAAAGAGTAGTGGAACCGAAATAAAATGCTGACAGAGGAAATTGGTCATTAAAAATGAATGAACCCGTCAAAATAGGCGATGCAGAGCTTTGGCTTGCTGATTGCATGGACGTGCTGCCAACGCTGGAAAAATTGGATTCATGTATAACCGATCCACCATATGGGATTTCATTTATGAATAAAAAATGGGATTACGCTATCCCTGAAAAGGAAGTTTGGCAAGCCGTTATTGAAATTTTAAAGCCCGGTGCTCATGCGCTTATTGCTTGCGGAACACGGACACAGCATCGAATGGCGGTGAATATTGAGGATGGTGGATTTGAAATAAGAGATTTAATAGCATGGGTTTATGGTAGCGGGTTTCCGAAATCGTTGAATATCGGCAAGGCAATCGACAGGCAGGCGGGAGTTGAAAGAAAAGTTATCGGAGAAAATCCAAAACTTATATCGAAAAGGCAGAAGAATAAATTCAATCAATTCACAGCGGTAATTTCAAGCCAAAAGGGAATGAACACGAAAGCATTTAATGAGAATAGGGGTCTTATCACTGCTCCAGCTACCCCGGAAGCCCGTCAATGGGATGGCTGGGGAACTGGACTTAAACCAGCAATGGAATTATGGACGCTTTGTAGAAAACCATTATCCGAAAAAACGGTTGTGGAAAATATTCTCAAGCATGGCAGTGGCGGGATTAATATTGATGAATGTAGAATAGTCGGACTAAAAAGAAGCCCTAAATTCAAACAACCACTAAATAAAGGTATATGGAGTAGAGCAGAACAGCAGTTAAACTGGGATAATAATCAAGGTCGCTTCCCTGCTAATTTTATTCACGATGGTTCTGATGAGGTGCTCGCGGAATTTAATAAAGCTGGTAATAGAACTTCAGGCGGTGGACGTAAAGGTGAAGTCGGGAAAAGAGTATACCAGGACAACGCGAAATCGAATAGCCTGTCAGGTGCAAGAAGTGGTGGAACGGTAGACGGTAAAACATATGAGGATGAAAGCCGTGGCGAATTCAGCTTGACAAAAGTATATGAAGATTTCGGCTCCGCTGCCAGATTTTTTTATACTGCAAAAGCCTCCAAATCTGAGCGTGATCATGGCGTAACCGGAAAAGGTTCAATACCTAAAAGATATGGCAAGATGAGTGGTACTCCAGAACACACCCCAAATAAACAGTTTACACATAGAAATGACCATCCGACTGTCAAGCCAATTAAATTGATGGAATATCTCATAACCCTTATTACCCCGCCAAATGGAATTGTACTTGATCCTTATATGGGAAGTGGAAGCACAGGAATCGCATGTGCCCGTTTAGGTAGGAAGTTCATCGGCATCGAGATTGATGAGAGATATTTCCGGATCGCATGTGAGCGGATACAGCGTGAATATGACCAAGGGAAGTTATTCCAATGATAAATCTTAGAACAAAAAGGAAAGCTCCAACAAAAAAGCAGATTAAAGTCCTGTTTTTCATTGCCGAATACAAAACCAAAAGGGGCTGGCCAGTTACGCTTCATGATATCTCAAAACATTACAAATTCACAGTCAAGGCTGCGGTCGATCATGTTAATAGCTTAGAACGTAAAGGCTTAGTTACCAAAGATGGTAGTGCCCGATCAATCAGAATTACTGATGAAGGTAAAGAGATATTGGATAACCACGGCATTTTGAATAATACGATTTATGAGGGGATTGAATTCAAATGAATAAGAAATACAATTTTTCGTTGATTCGCTTCACGCCAGACCTCGACAGGGGTGAAGGATTTAATGTTGGAATAATAGTATTTGGTAATTCTGATATAGAATTACGATGGAGCGATTCCTTTAAACCTCCCAGAGGATTCAAGGGTAATTGGAATAAAGAAAATATGCTCAAATGGAAGGAATATTTTACGAAAGAATTTAAAGATTACGCATTGTTTCACCGAAAAGTTAATAGGGCTACTGAAGAACATGTATCTTTAATAAGTAATAAAATCACGGGTAATTATGGAATCGGTCTCACTAGACGGCATATAACCAATGATGAATCTATCTCTGAAGTCGCAGATTATTTATTCAAAAAACTGGTGACAAAAATAATCCAATGAAAACGTCCAGTGAAATATATGATGGAGTGATGTCTTGGTTTAATCAATTAGTATCTGAATCAACAGATATTGACCCGGATTTACCAAAATGCGTAAGGTGCGGATATTGTTGTATGCAAAAACCATGCTCATTCGGTCACTGGAATTATGAGACTGAGCGTTGCGAATTCCTTGTTTGGGATGAGAAGGAAAATTGTTATGGATGTGGGATAATTGAGGAAATAAAGGCAGTTCCGGCAGCAATAATAGACCCGGCTTTCGGTGCTGGATGCTGTTCACCGAATAATAATCCCCAAAGGGAGTTGTTCAAAGAATGGAATCAAACAAAAAAGTAGAAGAAATTACAAAAGCAGTTGAGAAAGTAAATCAATCATTTATAGATTTTGCATCGGCAACAATAAAAATATTTATAAATGCTAATGAAGGGCTTTCAGAAGCAACACTACCGCTACGTATGGAATGGAGTAAACAATTCGCAAAAGAGAAAGGTTTTGAAATCAAATTAGAACCGAAAAGCCGTGGATACAGAATTAAATTGAGATTCTGGCATTGGTTCAGAATACCCCCTTCTATGTGGAAAGATTTATGTCGTGGTGGTCATTCAATGAGTGATACAGTTAGAATTACAGACGAATTAAGATATTATCTCTGAAAATGTGAGGATTAATCATGAAGCCAGACGATTTGAAAGTTGGAGTGCGGGTAATCACGAACCGTAAGTTTCCCTTTTTAAGAAAAGGCATTCAGGGCACTATTGTCGAAAAGTATGGGTCTGGAGAAGAAGCAGGGGTGATGGTTAGATGGGATCAGATAATATTTGATTTTACTTCTAATAAATCCTTGATTGATGGATTCAATTTAAAAAAAGAAAGCCAGCATTTAGACCCGGCACCTGAACCAAAAGAAGAGGATATTGAGGATATTGATACTGTAAGATGTTCATGTTGCGGAGAGGAAGGTCCCAAAAGGGACGGCAGATGGTCTTTTCGTCCACCGTCTGGACATCCGTTTTATTCGGCATGGTGGCACCACTGCCCGAATTCACCCATGCCACAAGCGAATCCTTGGCAAGCTGTACCAAATGAAAATTGGGAATTTTACAGTCAGGAATATAAACTCGCTTATGGTGAATTACCTAGATTGAAAAAAATGAAGGATGTGAAAAAAAATGATAACGTTGATTAAAATTACCGAAAGATTCGTTTTATCATTCGCATGGTACGACATTTGGCTTGGTGCATATATTGATAGAAGAGGGAAGGCAGTATATATATGTCTTATACCGATGTTTCCGCTCAGAATTCAATGGGGTAAACCGGATGAATTCACCGATTTACCTCCTAAATACATAAAGATTCATTTGCCAAAAGAAATGTTTATTAATGAATTAAAATTCGCAAGGAAAAGAAAATTTCTTAAATCTAGGAAGGCAGAATAATGAACCAAAATCATAAAGAAGAGAAAAAAGCTAAAGCGTTTGAAAAATTAGCCGATGCTGAAAAATTCCTAAATGGTATACAAGGTCTTATGGATATACTTATACCACAGGTTTATGGTCATTCCATTGGCCCAATAAAATGCGATATTCCATCATTCCAGACCGTAGATAACGCAAGGATTGGACATAACGTAATTAGAAGGCATCTTGCATGGCTCCGTGGTTTCGTTAAAAACCTGTTGGAACCGGAACCTGAGACATATAATCTTAAGAACCGTACAGTAAAAATGCTCTTAAATGCTGTTAATGCGTCAATGCAAGACCCGATGGCACTATCAGAGAGAATGGCATTGGA
>JAGLWX010000175.1 GCA_023133185.1 Fidelibacterota bacterium | reverse complement strand
ACATGAACAGGTCTTTCCCAGTCTTCCCAGAAATTTGAACCCCAATATGGATAGTTGACTGTATCAGCATCATTTCCAAAAACATAAATACCAATCTCAGTATCAAAGAAATTCCCGGAATCCGTTACAAGAGAAATAACAGGCAATGAAAAGTCAGTATTAATTAAATAACTTTGAGTTATTGTCTTACTTTGTAAATATCCTTCTTTAAAACAACCGGCGCGTAAAACAGTGGTCGATTCAAGATGAATCGGTGTTGAATATATGTATGATGATTCAGTCGGCGTCGAACCGTCAAGAGTATAATAAGTTTCCGCACCCTCTACCGGTGAATTTATTGAAATATCAACAAAATCCGAATAAAACCCACCGTTAATTGAAAACTCCGGTTCTTTGACATATCCCTGGTATCCGGCAGTGCTGTTAATTGCACCGGGAGTCGGCTGATTGAATATATACCAATCAGTCTCACCATCAGGCTTTCGTCCATAAGAATAGTCAGCCGGCAGTTGCCCAAAGCTCACAGAATCAACAATCTCAGCAAACTGATTATATAAACACAACTCTTCACCTGAAGAATTAAGGTTAAAATTTGTGTGAAGATAGGGTATTATAAATCCCAGAATCTCTGCCGGACCGCGAGGATTTTCTGGTATGCCATTCATTTCAAAAGTCAAAAAAGGAATTAATGTCATATCCGAAGAATATTGTTGTACATTGTGAACCTGCACAGCCAAAACATTCTCACCTTCATTCAAAATTGAATAAAAACCTTCAATATCATATCTTTCAGGCTTTCCACCGTTATACATCACAGCTTCATGATTATCACTTGCAAAAGTATCGAAAGTCTCCTGATTTCCCGGAATACCAATATTCGATCGGGCTATTTCAATTCCATTCAGATAAGCTACAAAGCCATCATCATAATCGACATGAAATATCACTCCCAAAATAAAACTGATATTATCAATTGTAAATTTTTTCCTGACAAACACCGAAATCGGTGGAGGATCAAAGGGGTCAGCTGGACTAACATCGGTAGAATCGTCATCATCCCCAAAGCCAAAACCACTTGTACCTATCTGCCAATCTGAATCATCGAAAGATAATTCCCGCCAATCAGCAGGAGGTTCGGAATATCCGAGAAAATAGTTCCAATCATCACCCTGATCAATCATGGTTTCGATATGAATAATTTTATCCGTACTATTCTTCCCTGAAGTAAATATCATTAAATATTCATTGGGTGCGATGCTGATATCAGGAAAAATCCATTTTAGAGTGTCAGAAAAATTGTCAGTCAAACTGTAATTAAAAAGACTGAGCCTGGTATCCTCGGCATTATATAATTCAATCCAATCGGAAAAATCCCCGTCTTCATCTGTAATAGTTGATAAGTTGGAGGACATGAGCTCATTGATCCGAAGATTTTGGGCAAATGCCGACATAAACATGAAAGAACAAAATAGTATAATTTGCAGATATCGATATTTCATAATCATAAAAAGAGATACTATTTCATCACTGGAAATTCTGAAATTCTCAATGTTGTACAACCATAAGGAATCAATTCAATATTTTCCTCTGGAACATCAATCTTTGCCGGTCTCCAATATTTACTGTATTGAATTGGTCCATGATCGCCGCCGTACTGTTTCCAGCTCTCAAGACGTTTGGCTTTTGTTGTAATTTTTACAGGAGCATTTTCCAGGTTCCAGGGATTATTCGAAACGAGGGCTTTCTTTTCTACGATAAAATTTTCATTTGGCTTATCGATATTCGGACGTAATAGAGCAAAATTCCATGGTGTAGTCGGTTTTACTTCATAAGTAGGTCGTAAAGCATCATCATTGACCTGTTTCCATGACTCACCTATCTTCAAAGCAAATACTAAAGTACCCCATTCGATGCCGGTAGCGCGTTCGTGCCAATGGCTGATGTTGATTTTCATGGGAAGATGTAACTCTACAACATCATTCTTTTTCCATTCACGATCTACTTTTACAATTGTAGCGGAATCGGGCTGGCTAAAGACTTCATCGTTTATTTTAACCGTCGCCCCGCTTGACCATGCCGGAATTCTTAAATGAAGCGGAAACAGAGCATCATCTCCATCATAAGTAAACGTGATTTTTTCGTCAAAAGGATAATTTGTCTTTTCATGGAATTTTACAACTGTACCGTTATCAAGTTTGGTTTGGAGTTTTGAAGAAGAATAGATCAAAGCGGCTATACCGCCGTCATTGGTTTTATACCAGAGATTGCGGACAAACTTGGGCCAGCCCTGATGCAGGTTAGCAGTACAACAACCATATCCCGTTTCAAAACCAAAACTATTCTCGACATATCCTTTATGCTGGGTTGTATAATTATGCCACTTGCTACTGATTTCTATTTGGTTCGGAGTTTGGTAATACTGGCGTGCGTTAAAATTATCCGTGATCTGTGTCGGCAGGGCGTTGTATGTTACTCTTTCCAGAATATCTGCATAATAGACATCGCCGGTTATTTGTAACACGGTTTCAAGACTGAACATATATTCGACAACGGCACACAATTCGGTTCCGTGAGTTGGATTTGTACCGTGCAGTAATTCA
Organism: Fidelibacterota bacterium; assembly: GCA_023133185.1. Taxonomy (GTDB): domain Bacteria; phylum Fidelibacterota; class UBA2242; order UBA2242; family UBA2242; genus UBA9312. The sequence goes on along the minus strand of JAGLWX010000175.1, from coordinate 10,950 downwards.
TCACCCGAGAACATACCGCTTGGTTGACCGTGATGTTTTTTCAAGGCTTCAATACCATGTTTTACCGCATCTATATAGCGCTTATCCTGCGAAGATTGATACCAGATTGCCGGCTGTTTTATCCCCATACCTGTATTCACAACGTGCCAATCTTCCGGGTATGAACTTTCGAGGCGTTTCGTCCAATCTCTCGTTTGGCTGAAAATAACTTCTCCGAGTTCAAGCAGCCATTTCTCACCGGTTTTCCGATACAGCCAATAGATACTTGCAAGATTCTCACCGCCGCGGGTTTTTGACCAATGTGACCAGTGATCCAGTTGTTTTTCTTCAACATTGGCTTGCTGATATTTAAAGTACTTCAACATAAAATCAACCACACGCTGATCGGCAGTTGCATCATAATAACTTTGCAGTACTTTCAACGCAACCATCCGGGGCCACCAGTCCTCTTTCATTTTTTCAACATAGGCAAGATAGCGTTCATTCTCTCCAAATTTACGTGTCGTATCTTCAACCTGTCCGAAAAACCCGTCTTCTCTCTGACTGTTTAATATCCACTCGATATATTTCTGACTTTTATCAATTAAATTTTTATCACTTAATATATACGCCAATGGAACCAAACCATCCAGCCAGTAAACCGGACGTTCCCAGGCTGGACCGCTTCCGCCAATCCAACCACAATTCGGTCCGACATCTTCCCACAGTTCATCCAAATGACCTGTCATGCCGTCGCGCATTGCTTCTAAAGTATGCAATATCCATCCTTCGGGCTGAATATCGCCAATCGGAAACAAAGAATAAGGTAATTCTATTAACGTTTTTTCCTTAATGTTCTTTTCACTAATTGAACAAGCGCTGGTAGCCATTAAAATAAATATCATTGCTAATGATAATCCAATTATGGCAATTTTTTTAGTGTTAATATGTCCCATATTCACAATATCCTCCAATTAAATCGTTTTGAAAATTAAACATTAAAACCTATACCTTCGTTGAATTCATTTCTACAAACAACATGTGCTTATTGAATTCCTTGCCTTATCTGATTAAAATACATTTTTTAGTTTCGCAGAAGTTACCCGAAATGATGCTATAAAAATATATCCCGGAACTGACATCGCTTTGTGAGATATTCCAGACAACTGAATGATAACCTGATTTCCGGAACACATTATCAGCCAGCGTTTCTACTAACTGACCTTTGATATTATATATTTTGATCGAAACTTTATTGGATTTCGGCAAATGATAACTAATCTTTGTCAACGGATTGAAAGGATTTGGATAGTTCTGACAGAGATTGATTTTGTCAATTTCTGCCACAAACATTGCCTCTTCATCAACACCAACGCTTGCCTGATTGCAGGCGAATATTACTTCTCTTGTTTCACCTTCTGTTAATACCGGTTGCCCCTGGTACCAGATATACATTAGCGCAAAATTATCCTCAACTATGGCTTTAATGGCGTCAGTGCTAATAATTTCAATATTTTCCGCTGTGAAAGGCAGAATTATTGCCGGATGACGCTCGCCCCATTTGCTGGTATAGCCGGGTTGACCTTCTCTATTCATTGTAATCCTGAAAACGACAGTATCCTTTTCATCTCCCTCGACAATAGTAAGTTCACTTCTAAAAAGCGGTTGTCTGAAAACACCCTCATTGGACATTTTTACCTGCATTCCGGGATCTCCGTATAAGGCAGATCCATTTAAGTCATCTGGATTCGTTCCCGGAGTATTATTTATCATATCAAATTTAAGTGCAATATTTGCTAAAAAATACGCTTCCGCCCAGGTATTACTTCTTGCCGCTTTATAAAAGTATGCTTTAGTCCCGCCGTGTTGATGAGAATTTGACCCTTCGGGTATCACGTATCCCGTATATTGATACGCTCCACCGGAATGAATCCATGCCGGCGCCATGCAATCTGCATTTTCAATTTTACCGATATAACAATTGCCCACGCCGAAATATATCTTCGGATAATCGGAATTTATATAAATATTATCGCCACTGGCTGGATCCCCATAAACCTTTCCATCACTTGAGCGGAAGAATCCTTCCGGTTCAACGGTCGGATAATGCATTTGCCAGCAATTGGTATTGCCATGACCGCTTGTGTAGAAAATATCCACCGGATCATATTTAAAATAATCAATTCCCTCATTGATCATGGTAACCAGCCATTCGGTTCTATCCATCGGTCCGTCTGTTTTTGTTTTTATTCCAAGTGAATCCGGATACTTCAAATAATATAAACCGGAAGTGGATTCACTCGTTCCGATCCCTTGCGTGTAATAATTCAGGTCACAGCCGGCTGTCCCGCCAAGAACGGTTTTAATTTCCATACCTCTCGGACCGGTCACAAGTCTTAATGCATCTTCAGAATTATATCCGGTAATAATTCCCCAGATAGCATCGGAGTAAACATCATCGTCTATGGATCGAATAAACGGCCAGACTTTGTTCTCGACAAAATCAGGAGACGCCGTCGAAAGTTCGCAGATAAAACCAACATGAGACGGATGGTATTGAGCCAAATCGTCCCGAATTTCATCTAACGTACTATCCCATATAAAAACTCTTCCAGCATATCGTAGATGAGCCGCATCTGCCACAGCCTTCCAGCCCGAAATATCATAAGTAGATTGTTTGACTACAACTGCATAAGTCATCTCAGGTGTGTCCTGATCATATACAGTAAAAACATTATTGGATATATCTTCACTCCAATTACCATTGACATCGAATACTTTTACTTTAACGAGACATTGATTTGACGGCGTACCGGGAATTCCAAAAGAGTAGCTGTGCGGATTTCCCGTATGATCCCAAATTAATATCCAGTCGGCTCCATTATTTACAGAATAATAGATGCTGACGCCCGATATGCCAATATTATCCTCTGCCTCCCACGTAACCGTGTGCCAAACTGAAGTGCTCCAATTTTCTCCGCCATTCGGTTTGATTATTTGAACTGTTGGCGGAGAATCGTCGGATAAAATAGTAAATACTGAATCGGACATGTCAACTGCATTGTTATTTCCGCTATCATGGACAGACACTTTTATCAGACACTGATCGGATGGAGTGTCCGGTACTTGCCATGAAAATTTTTGACAATTTCCGGAATGAGATGCGATAAAAATCCAAGTCTCACCATTGTCAATGGAATAGAACACGCTATCGGCTCTGATATACGATTCATCGTTGGCTGTCCAGCTAATTTCCTGCGTCTCTCCTTGCATCCATATTTCTGCGCCATTCGGCTCATCTAAAGTGACAACCGGTGGAATGGTATCGGTATCTGTGGGAGAAAACCTGATATTATCAAAGTAAATATCAACCACATGATCACTCTCACCATTACTGTTATGTCCTGCGAAATAAATAGTTACCTGACTACCTGCCCATGCCTTGATATTAGCTTCGTGAAATGCCCAGGGATAATCCTGTCCGTTTCCACCGCCGTCGCCCGAATGATAGAGCCGGGTGTATTTGTCGACAGAATCGGCATCCGCGATCCAGACATATCCGCCATCGTGGTATGCATCACCAGTCACTTCCATATGAAAGTTCATAAATTCGACGGTCTCCGGCAGGGTTATCGGTAATCCAGCCATCTGCCACTGATTATTAGGAGTCGATTGCCCGGAAGCGTTACTACCATAAATATGAATAACAGCGCAACAACTGCCATACTTAATTGGGTGAACATAGGCTGTATGCGGACCTGTAACCGTCCAGCCGCTAAAATCACCGGTCTCAAAACCGCCGTTAAAACCTTGTTGCGCATAAATCGGCATCAAAGGTATTTGTAGAGTAAAAATCATTATGCCCAGTATTTTTTTAAACATTTTTATATATTCCTTATCAATTATTTGGTAGTGTCAAAAGTTTTTTTATTAGTAACTCTCAGATTCGAATTTTCAAATTAATGCTTTTTAATGTACGATTTACTCTGATTCACGGAGTAAATTCTTTCACTTCTTAAATCATAATTCGCTAATCCTTGTTCGATATTCATGTTTATCTGATTTAAGAACAAGGAACATCGATTTATGATTTTTGAATTGCTCAGATTCTTCACTGTAACTCTAAATTCTTCTTAAATCTTAATTCGTTAATCCTTGTTCGATATTCAATTAATTTGCTTTCAACTCCCCGATACACTATCAATTATTTACTGTAAACATCAATCAACACCTTCGCCATAATCGAATCCCAGATATAATTAGACGGACATTCCTGCATAGGATAATCCGGGCTGTATGACTCCCAGAAATGATGGTTCTTTTCCAGCTGGGTTATTACAGCCAGCATCATTTTATCTGCCAGTTGTTTTGCCAATTTGTTATAGCCATAGTTCTTTAATCCGTCAAAAACCATGTAGTCCCACAATAACCAGATCGGACCGTTCCAACGGCAACAGCCATCTACAAAAGCAGTATAATTGGGATCGTCCGCCGCTAAAGTGGGAACTCCGTATTTACGCCAGAATGAATCCGGATTTTTCAAATGTTTCACCAGTTCTTTAGCCTGTTCTTTGCTTGCCACATGCGCCCACATTGGTAAAAATCCGATAATCTCTTTTCGTTTTAGACTTTTGCCTTCAAATTCAAATGAGTTGTCAGACATCGCCACATGATAATAAAATTTATCCTGCTCATCCCACATATATTTGTTAATCAACGTAGCCAGTTTATCAAATTTCTTTGTCCATTCTTCCACGCCCTTTTTATCTCCCAATTCTTTTGCCATCAGTTTGAGATAATACATTTCATTGGCGACCTGGCAACTTAGATCAAGGGCGTCCAGTTCATCGGAAATATCACGACCCTCATCATCGCCTTCGGAAAAGAGCTGAAACACGGCATTCCAGCCGTCACGAACATTTTCGATGATACCATAAGGTCCCCACTCATATAAACCATCCCGATCAACATCTCTCTCCCTTTCAAGATAGTGGACAAACTTCACTCCAGCCTTATAGCTGTCTTTCAGAAATTGTCTGTCTTTGCTAACCTGATATACTTCCCAATTTGTCCATGAGAAAAACGGAGCCGAAGTCGTTGCTTTACCTTTATGAGGATAAACCTGTGGACCCCGCGGTCCGTGACGATATCCAATTAATCCGTCAGCATATTGCTGCTCAATGTAAATTCGCTGTGATGCCTGGGCGGACTTGGCGTCTAAGTAAACATAAGACAACATGGATAGCGATTCATGCATGACCTGATGTCCGTGCCCCCAACCCCAAATCGGATTACGGGAAAAATTATAATAGTTATATTGTGTTTCTCCTCGAGCTGGCATCATGCACTGCCTGACAAGATTTAGAGCTCCGATGTAAACCATTTTTTCTTTATTGGTTTTGAATTTAATTCGCGGAACCGATTTGAACAAAGCGACATTTTCATCAACATATTTTTGGAGATCGGCATTCAAAGCAGCCTGAACGTCGTCGCGCATTTCAGATTCAGGTTTGCGAATATCCTGAATGCCACGCACAAAACGAACCGAAGTTTTCTCACCTGGTTTTAATCTAATACGTTTCTGTAAAGCAACTATTTCCACATTACCTGTTTCCAACTCATTTTGTTTAGTGACAAATTCATGAACCTTACTTAAACGCTTAGCCGCAAAATAGAAATCCTGAATGCTATTGGCTTCATAACCACCATAGCTGTCAGGTGTTTGGTTACATGCCAATATATTATTGAAATCAGTCGGATAGCCACGGGAAGTATATAAATTGCTGTGCAAACGCACGGTAGGTTCATAATGAGTAAAAAAATACCAATTATTTTCTTTATCGAATTTGCTAATCTGCAAAGCGCCCTGCCCGGATTTATATACCAGAGGATAAAGATTAAAATCATATTCTACCTTACCGGTATTCTCGATCGCCATATCTATAATAGCGGCGCCGGAGCTATATACCATAAATATTTCCTGAACCTGCAAACCTTCAAAAGGTTCATATTCCAGGATCGCCATATCGGGAAATGAAACAATTACCTTAGGCTTTTTTATAAAGTCTCTCGTCTTGCTGACGATAATATTGTTTACTTTCCAGATGACTGCAAATTCACCGGCAAACTGGCTGTTATAGCAAATCGGCTTATCAGGCGTAAAATAATCCATGAAGTATGCCTTGTCAGCAAAGAATCGTGAGCGTTCCATACTTGCTGCATAGGTCGTAAAAAGAGGATCATCAACTTTTGCGTTTATTTTCAGATACTTATCTGAAACAGTAACCTGTCCGAATGTTTCAAAACCGATTAATAGAAAAATAATTGTAAAAAAACTAAGTGCAAGTTTGTTGCTCATAATTAAACCTCATACAACAGAAATAAACCAGATTTGACTTATTTTTCATCCTCTAACTGCATCACATCCATCATCATCCGGTTGATAATTCCCGCCCAGATATAGGTTTTGTGATAGCCTGCCCATTGATCATCGGGACTATAGAATTCCCACAGGTTATGATCTTTCTTTAATTGAGCGATCATATTAGCGGCGACACGGTCAACCAGTTCTCTAGCGAGATCGTCATACCCATATTGAATCAAACCGTCAACAATGAAAAAATCCCATTCTACCCAAACCGGACCATTCCAGTACCCTTTAGGGTTATAATAGGGATCATCAGCCGATAAACTCGGCACGCCGTATTTCCGCCAGAACTTATTCGGATCGGTCAATTTGGCAACTAATTTCTCAGCGCGTTCTTTACTTACAATTCCCGCCCAAAGCGGCAGAAACCCGATAATCTCCTCGCGTTTCAGATCGTTCTTTTTCTTGTAAGTAAAATCATGATCGCCTTTATCTACATTGTAATAGAAGCCTGTCTCTTCATCCCAAAAAATCTCGTTTATCTTTTTTTGGCGAGTTAAGGCATCTTTTTCCCACATCTTCGCTTCTTTATTCTTACCGAGTTCAAGAGCCATCGATTCCAAAGCTCTGGCTTCCTTTACCAACATAACGTTCAAGTCAACCGCTTCAAAATTGCTTGGCCAGCCGACTTCATTCCAAACAGCAACAAGTCCGTCACGCACACATTCCAGAACTGCATGAGCGCCCCATTCGCATAACCCGTCATTATCACTATCTCTATTACTTATATAATAATTGTAGAATTTTTTGCTGGATTGATACATTTCTTCCAAAAATTCCTTGTCTTTTGTGATCTTATAAACTTCCCAATTCTGCCAGGCATACCAGGGCGCCGAGCTCGTGAGTTGATTATTGTGTTCGATGATTTCATCAAGAAATGAACCGGTTCTGTAATTGATGTAACCGCTTTCATACTGCCGTTCGCTGTAAACTCGTTGGGAATTCATGGCGCTTACCGGATCCATATAGGCATAAGCCATCATTGTCAGGCTTTCATGAAAGACCTGACCGCCATGTCCCCAGCCCCAGGTAGGTTCGCGGGAGAAGACATAATAATTGTAACTCGATTTGCCTTCTGTTGGCAGCATAACCTGGCGCATCAGATTGAAGGCGCTCCAATAGAGCATTTCCTTATCCGGATCGTCAAAAGACAATCTCGGGATATTCTTAAATAATTCTTCATTTGCCATCAGATACTTATTCAAATCTTTATCTAAAACATCTTTTGCTTTTTTGATCAATTCCCGTTGAGATACATTTGGCCTGGCAACCGCCCTTATAATGCGAAGATGTTCTGTTGCACCGGGTTTTAATTGTAGTTTCGTGGGCATTGCTATAACCCGGCTAAGATCCTTAACATCATTTTTTAATTGATCGGGATAGCGGATATCGGTCAGGAAGTCACTACCGGCGATATTATTGACTTCTTCGGTATGCATACTCATTTTGCCATTTTTATCAATCGCCGTAACAACATATCCGTAAATTTTATCTCCCTGAATATTCTTATCGGTAAAGAAACGTTTGGTTGTTTCTTTTTCGATAAGTTTATAATATCCATTTTTACGATAATCACAACGGTAAATATTAAAATTCATATCCTTTTCAGGATGCTTCCAGAAAAGGCGCATTTCAGTGCCGCTTCCCCAAATATCTTTATCCACATCTGAAGGCGTTGCCGGAAGAGAAATTTCTTTAAATACAATATCCTTACGCACGGAATGCTCTTCTGATAAATTTTGAATAGTATCTGTTATTATGGAATATTCGCCGGTTTCACGACACAAAATTGAAATTGTATATATGTCACCATTTTTTAATTCTCCAAAATTTCCCAACTCTATGCCAAAGTAACCATAGGTATTAATATTGGCATCGGTACTACCCCAGCGCGGCGCCGTGCCTGTTAATATTTTCGAAGGATCGTTATTTAACATTACCATAATCTGTGGCTTCGGATTCCAATGCCGGCAACGTCCGCCATCTTCATGAGACATCCTGCCCCAAACAACACAAACCGGTTCTTTCTTTATATTGATTTCATGAGGAATTTCAACATTTCTCCATTCATAACTACGATAGCTGGTCATGCGTTCTGCTTCTCGTGATAATAACAAGACATCATTCACCGGAGTTACATAAGGAACTTTATGTCCGAGGGTCCAACTATCCGGTAATTCTTCATGATCAAAAGTTACGGCGTTATCATCAGCATGAAACTGTATATTATTAAAGGTACGGTAATTATTCCGAATGAATGGAATTACCTGAAAATCCAATTTCTTCTTGCCGGTGTTCTTCAAAACAATATCATGTACTGCCACATGCGAGCTATAAACCAGAAAAGTCGCATCAACCTGCAAATTTTCATAAGGAGCATAATGATATTTCACCATATCGGGATAAGAAACGGTGATAACCGGCTGCCGATATAAATCTTTTGATTCGTAAACATAGTCTGCACCTTTTTTAAAAGCCAAACACAAATCACCGCCGGTGTCGGTTGTAAAATCTATACCGCGGCTGGAATCGTAAAAGAGAAAGTGATAACCCTCATCAAGAGTAAATTCAGAGCGTTCCATTGCTGCCGCATAAGTTGTATAAATTGGTGAATCTTTTGTCGCGGATAAGTTTGAAAGATACGGGATATTGTCTCGCGCAGATAACAGGCTTAAACAACCAATTAACATGGCGACACTGAGAATTATGAGTTTTTTCATTTTTTCATTTCCTTCGCTTTTTAATTTGAGTTTTTAAAAAACGGGACGTATAAAATATATAGGCTTCCCTGCTTTCGTTTTTCTACCCAAAAGGAGGTATGGTAGAATCCTATTTAACCAACATCATTCTCCCGATTTTTTGATAATCAGGCGTTGTAAAATGATAAAAGTAAATACCACTGCTTAAATCCGTAGCGTTCCAAGCAACAGTATAATAACCTCTATCCTGTTTTTTATCGACAAGTTCAGCGACTTCCTGTCCCATTAGGTTAAAAACCGCAAGTCTTACATCTGAATTTTTCGGAATCGAATATTTAATCGTAGTAGTCGGGTTAAATGGATTCGGATAATTTTTATATATTCTGAAATCATGGGGTAAATTTGATCCGTGATTCTCAATTGCGGTACCATTACCGGGAATAACAATCTCTTGAGCACCTGCTTTTATTTCATATTGATAGGTTTGATCCTGCCAAAAAGCTTTTAGCGTAAATGGCGTTTGAGCCGTAATTGTAAGATGGCATGTATCACTTTCGCTCAAACGAGTAGCGCATAGAAAATCCGCCTTATTATTTTGTCCGAATTCCATATTTTTTATTCCATGCTCTTCCGTTAAAGTAAGCCGCCATATCACTGTATTTTCCGGCGAGTCCACTCTGATTCCAATTATGTTTTCAAAAAGCAGACATATAGGACCGCATCCGCTCCATCCGACGAAATTCCCTCTGGATTGCGAACCTTGATTCGCTGATTCGGGAGCATAATTTTCCCAGATAGTATGAGGCTCGATATTTTTATAAACCTGCGACATATTTTCAATATGATTTATTGAAGCTTCTTTGGCAAAATCTTCATATCCGCATGCTTCTAATCCTTTAATATACATGAAATTCGTAGGCGCCCAAACGCTGCCGCGCCAATATTCTCCGGCAGGATTATAATTCGGATGATCCACGGAAAGAGTGGGGAAAAGATGCGGTCTGTAAAATTCATTTTTATTTTTCAGATGTTGAATAAGTTTTTCCGCTTGTTCCTGGCTTGCAATACCAGCTATCATAGGCCAGAAGCATGCAGCAGTTTTTGTCTTTATCTGACTTCCCGACGAGTTCACATCCCAGTAATATCCGTCTGTCTCATTCCAGCAAAACCTGTTAACAAAAGACTTCAAACTATCAGATTCTGCCTGATAGTTTTCAGCAGTTTCAGAATCGTTAATATGCGAAGCTATTTTACTGATATAACAAGCAGCCATTGCTTGCTGTGCAGTATAGTCCACCCATCCGGATATTGATGATTCCGGTCTCGGAGAATTATCCATACCGCTTCCCAAATTGCTCCACCAATACATTCCTTTTGAAGACGTCCTGTTTTGTTTGCACCACTGAAAATATTTGTCCAGAACAGGCAATACCCTTTCAAAGCGGCTTGCGTCATTTGTAAATCTGTAATAGAGCCATTCTATCCATGCAAAAAGAGGCGGATTTGTAAACTGCTTGCTGCTTGTCGGCCAGTAATCCGAGCCGTCTGATTCGCGAATCTCCCGACAAATAGCGCCATTGGCATGCTGTTTCCGGTAAAAATTATCAAGAGATACAATAGAGGGAAAAACTCCGTTACAATATTTAGCAAAAAACATCATAAAACAGGTATCCCATTGAAAAATATTAGAATTAAAACCCTCATCCAAATATTCTTCCACAAATCCATTCGTTTCTGTTCCGTATTGCACTTTTGATGAGGCTATCTCCCAGGCTTTCCAGTAGAGGTCAATCCAATCCGGATGCTCTGATAAAACCGGCTGTGGAACCATATTGCGGTAATCAA